>DVMG01000126.1 GCA_018715105.1 Candidatus Ventricola intestinavium | reverse complement strand
TGACCAGCCGCGGCGGGGATTATGGGCTTTTCCTGGAATCCTTTGAAGAGGTTCCAATTACCGGCATTGTGCTGCGCAACCTGACCATCGAGGATACCGGCATTGCCATGCGGGCCATGAACTGGCAGGATCCTGTTCTGGAAAACGTGGTCATCAACGGCCTGGAATATCCTCGTCCTACGGAGACGCGCGTGATCGGCATCCCCTATGCCGGAGAAACGCTGACGGCTTCCACCCTTTATCTGGGCGGTCAGCTTGAGGATATCTCCTACTCCTGGCTTGCTTCCGATGCGGTGGATGGTGTGTTTACCCAGGTTGCCGAGGGGGAGACCCTTGATGTAACCGAAGACCTGACGGGCAAGTACATAAAACTGGTGGCAACCGATCCAAACGGCCGCACCAATGAAAGCGCCGTGTATGCCGTGCTGGAATCCCTTCCCGCACAGGATAGCCCCTATGCCGAGGATGCCGCGCGCATTCAGGCCAAGCGGTATATAGACGTAAATTCCCTCGACATGGATGCCGTTGTCACGCGGATGGACATGGCCCGCATAATCGCCGCCATGTGGGAAGTGGAGCCCATTGAAACAGAGCTCGTCTTTACGGATGTCGATCCGCAAGACAACGGGCTGTGTGCGGCCCTGGTAGAATCCGGGCTGATGGCTTCTTCCGGCGTGCCGCGGGGCGTCACCTCTGGCGAAGTGACATTCCTGGCGGATGAAAAGGTCACCAAGGAGCAGCTGGCGGCGCTGGTGATGTCCAGCTGCGGCGTGTCCTACAAGCAGGCCATGTCTGGAACCCCCGTTTACAACGATGTGGAGAGCATCGACAGCACCTACTATGGGGATCTGACCCGGGCACAGTACTTCGGTTTCTTCCCGGCTGACGAAAACGGGAACTTTAACCCCAAGGAAGAAGTCACGTTTGGTTATGCCTTGCACATCATGGAAATGGTTTCCAACTTTGCCGGAAAATAAGAGCTTCCTCTAAAAGCGGGCGCTCCGTCTTCCCTCACGGCATGGGAAAAAGTGCTCCCATGCCGTGTTCCCAGGAAGGCCGTCACGCCGGCGCAGGCCTTTCCAAAGGATTGGCAAAAAAACACCCCGTTGAGCCGTGCCGCTAAACCCAGCGGTACCACCCAACGGGGTGAAATGTTTTTCCATCCTTTTGCGCATCATGGTTTCTCGCGTATGCGCCCCTCATCCCTCCGGCTCTTCCCGGCTTTCCCGCACATGTCTGGCCATGCCGTCGCACGCGCTGAGCATCATCTCCACGGCCTGCGCCGGGCAATCCCGGATAATCTGGGCAAAGCGAAGCGCATATTCGGGATGATCCGTCGTTTCCGCTTCCGCGATCACCTGCACCATGGAGATGCCGAGCAGGTCGCAGTATTCGGCCAGCTTATCCAGAGAAAGCATGGCCTTCCCTGTTTCAACCCGGCTCAGATGTTCAACCGAAATATCCAATACCTCTGCAACGTAGAGCTGTTTAAGACCTTTTTCTTTCCTTCTGTTTTGCAGATGTCTGCCCACGGCAATGTTTGATATAGCCATCTCCCATCCTCCCGCGCAACAGACTTTTCTGTATTATACGTTTCTCTTGTCTTCTTGATAAATGAATGATAGATCAAGTAATTGACTTTTTAATCAATTTTCGATATAATCCTTTCTGATAAGTATAACCCGTGCCATTATGGAGGAACTTTCCATGAGGATTTCCTATAGCATCATCGGCCGCAACATCCGAAACGCCCGCCGCCAGGCAAGGCTGACGCAGGAGGCGCTTTCCGAGCATCTGGGCATCTCCCTGCTGCACATGGGCCGCCTGGAGCGCGGCGAGCGCCCCTGTTCGCTGAACATGCTCGTCCGCATCGCGGAGGCGCTCTCCATCTCCCCCAACCTGCTGTTGAAAAACAGCCTGATCGACGGCTCCATCCGCTTTGAAACGGGGGAGGGCGGCATGCAGCCCGGCATTGAAATCGCCGGCATGGCCGACGGATACGGCGCGGTGGTGCTCAGCGTCCTGAATGACCTGTGCCGGAGCATCACCCAGTATGAAAACGGGCAGATTGAAAACGCACAGATTGAAAACCGCCGGCCTTCCGAGGAGGAATGATCGGCGGTTTGAATCAATCGGTTAGGGGAATCGGTTAAAGCATGCGGGGAATCGGGCGGGGCCTTTGCTTCTCCGCGGCGCCCGGCTCACTGCCCCACGGGGCCCGCATGCCGGAGGAACGCGCAGTAGCAGCGGTATCCCTCATAGAGATCCACTTTGCTGATCACCTCATAGGGCGCATGCATAGACAGCACGGCGATGCCCGAATCGATCACGTTCATGCCGTATTTGGCGCACAGGTAGGCGATGGTGCCGCCGCCTCCCAGGTCTACACGGCCCAGCTCCGCGGTCTGGAAGGCGATGCCCTCTTCATCCAGAATGCGGCGCAGGCTGGCCATGTATTCGGCGTTTGCGTCGTTGGAGCCGGACTTGCCCCGGCTTCCGGTGTATTTGTTAAAGCAGATGCCGCGGCCCATATAGGCGCTGTTTTTCGGCTCAAAGGCGCTGGCAAAATTCGGGTCAAAGGCGGCGCTCACGTCGCTTGAGAGCATGCGGCTGTTGGCCAGCGCGCGGCGCAGGCCCAGCTCGCTGTAGGTTCCCAGCCGCGCAAAGAGCTCGGCCACGGCGTTTTCAAAGTAGCGGGCGGCCATGCCCGTGGCGCCCACGCTGCCGATTTCCTCCTTGTCGGTGAGCACGCAGCACAGCGTGTAATCCGGCGTCCCCTCGTAATCCAGCATCGCCGCCAGGGAAGGATAGGCGCACACGCGGTCGTCGTGACCATAGGCGAGGATCATGCTGCGGTCAAGGCCCATGTCGCGCGCGCGGCCGGCGGGCACGGCCTCCAGCTCGGCGGAAAGGAAATCTTCCTCCTCCACGCCGTATTTTTCCCGGAGGATCTCCAGCACGCGGGCCTTGACGCCCTCCTGCTTTTCGCCCTTTTCGCCCTTCTCTTCGCCCTGCTTCGGGCGGCTGCCGATGATGAGGTTGAGCGCCTCGCCTTCGATGATGGATTTGCCGCTCTTGGCCATCTGTTCCTGCGCCAGATGCGGCAGCAGATCGGAGATGCAGAACACGGGATCGCCCTCGTCCTCCCCGATGGCCACGGTGACGGACGTGCCGTCCCGGCGCACGATCACGCCATGCAGCGCAAGCGGCATGGCCACCCACTGGTATTTTTTGATGCCGCCGTAATAGTGCGTGTCCAGATACGCGATCTCCTTTTCTTCATAGAGAGGATTCTGCTTGATGTCGATGCGCGGGGAATCGATGTGCGCGCCCAGGATATTCATGCCCTCCTCAAGCGGCTTTTTCCCCACGATGAAGAGCAGGAGCGATTTGTTCATCCAGTTGACATACACGCGGCTTCCGGCGCTCAGGGGCGCATCCGCGCGCACGGCCTCTCTCATGTCCTCAAAGCCGCGCGCCCTGGCCAGCTCCACGCCGTAGGCGACGCACTCGCGCTCCGTCTTTCCCCGGTCAAGAAAGCGGCGGTATGCCTGCGCAAGCGCCTCGATCTTGTCTTCCTCCGCGGCGCGGGCCGTCCATGCGTTCTTTCTTTCCATATGCGGTTCCATCCTTTCCGCCGCCCGCCGGGCGGCTTTGTTTGTTTATTTGGTTTGTTTGTTGCCATAAGCATCGCTTTTATTCCTGGCAGGCGCTGCTTTTCAAAAGATTGCGATCCTTTCTCCCCTTCGAGGAAGAAAAGCGTTTCCCCGGGCTCTGTGCCGCCCGCCGGGCGGGCTTTCCATCCGAAAATCCTCTTCATTATAGTGCAAACCGGGCGCCTGCGCAAGCGCGCTCAGGGCGCTTTTGCCTCCCCATCCGGCGCGCTCTCCGCTTCCCCTTCCTCCCGGTCCGGCAGCAGGGGCGCCTCCTGCCTCTCGCCCGTGACGCGAAGGCGAATGTCGCTGGCCGTGCGGTCGATCCAGCCGGGCACGGCCTCCCGCAGAGAATTGCCCAGCAGGCGAAAGGCTTCCGCCAGCGCCTCCCGCGTGCCTTCATCCAGCGAACCCGCGGCGCGCAGAAAGACGGGCACGTTTCTCGCGTCAAACAGATCGCTGATATTCTGCCCGTTGGACATGCGCAGTACGGCATAAATGCCGTCGATCGTCTGCCTGCGCAGCTCGGGCGTCAGGCTTTTGAGCCAGCGCTTGACCGTGTCGTCGGCAAAATAGCTGTTGCTCGTCCGCGCGCTCAGGGTGACAAAGCGGCCGCCCATCACCTGCCAGGAGAAGACGTTGTGCTGAAACACGCCCACGCGGTCGCTGCGCACCACGGTAAACGGCTCATGGTGCCACAGCAGGATCCCGATCACGGAGGATTGCGGCACATAGGTATGCACGCGCATATCCACCTTTTCAAACGCGGGCGAGGCGATGACCGCCTCGTTGAATCCCGGCCCGTCAAAATTATAGACCGCGCGGATGCGCCCCCGCACATCGTCCTGCGCAAAGATGCCCGCGTAGGCCGCCAGATTGCCCCCTTTGGAATGGCCGCCCAGGATCAGCGGGCCGTCCAGCGCCTTCGCCACCTGCTGCGTGTAGCTCACCGCCTCCAGCTGGGAGGGGACGGCGGTTTCAAAACTCATGTTGAAATCTTCCTTCCAGCCGACGACGGTGTCGTCCGTCCCCCGGAAGGCGATCAGCGCGGTGCCATCCTCCAGCAGGCATGTGACGGCGGAAAACTGCTTTTCCGCCTCCCTGTCCACCCGGTTGACATAGCCGGTCAGGCGCACGCCGCCAAACCGCTCGCTCTCCCGGAGCAGGGTGAGCAGGCGCGCGTCATCCCGGATGGAATAGGACATGCTGTTGCGCTCGCGCTCCGCGCGCGCCAGAAGCGCCGCCGCCGCGTCCGCCAGGCGCACGCCCTCGCCCGGAAGCGCCTCTTCCACGATTCCCTCGTAGAGCATATAGGAAAGATAGCTGAGCACCAGCGCGTCCACCTCGCCGGGTGGCACCTGCCGGAAGGGGAGATCCCCCCTCCAGCGGAGATAGTCAAGGATATTGGCCATGTATGCCCTCCCGAAAAAAAGCGTCTGATCAGCGTTGCGGCCGCTGCATCCGTATGTTGATTATAGAGCGCACTTTACCGACTGTCAACCGCGCTCTCCTGGGGCAAATAGCGGCATATACGGGCAAAAATGGATGCTTTCCCCCTCAAGACCCGGCAAAAAACGCGTTTTTGCGCCATATCGAATTGACAGACCGGCTCGTCTGCCGTATACTTATCAGCATAGTCGCTCGAACTCCGGTTATGCATGCCGAATGGAAGGTTGAGGGATCATCCGGGGTTTGCATCGCCGCCGCGCGAACGCCCTCCCGTCTTCCACGGCGCCCATCAATCTGTCGGAGGCGTTCCATGATCCATACGTGGGAAGTTCATATTCCGCGGCTGACCCCCCAGCTCGGCCGCCGCGCTTACCTCTGCCTGCCCGAAGGATACGACGAAAACCCGCAGGCCTCTTATCCCGTCCTCTACATGTTCGACGGGCAGAATGTGTTTTTTGACGAGGATGCGACATACGGCACATCCTGGGGCATGGCCCGTTACATGCGCGAAAGCGGCACGCCGCTGATCATCGCCGCGGTGGAATGCAGCAGCGTCGGCGATAACCGCCTGCGGGAATATTCCCCCTTTACGCACGGCACTCCGTCGCTGGGCGTCATCAAGGGCCGCGGCCGCATGATGATGGAATGGATGATTCATGAATTCAAGCCCATGATCGACGACATGGCCCGCACCCTGCCGGGAAGGGAGAGCACGTTGATCGCCGGCTCTTCCATGGGCGGGCTGATGAGCCTGTATGCCGTCACGGCCTATAACGATGTCTTTTCCCGCGCGGCCTGCCTTTCGCCAAGCCTCTGGGTGGATCCGCCCAAGGTGCGCGCCATGATCCGCCGCGCGCGCATCGCCCCCGACACCCTGATCTACATGGATTACGGCGCGCAGGAAATGGGCAATCACGATCAGACGCTGGAGGCTCTGTGCCGCATCGGCAGCGACCTTCTGCACGCGGGCGTGGATCTCACGCTGCGCATCGTGCCCGGCGGCTCGCACTGCGAGGCCTCCTGGGCGGAACGGGTGCCGCTGTTTTTCCAGTGTCTGGGGCTTTGACGCCCTTCCCATCCCGATCTACAAAAGGAGAGATGCCCATGGAGGTTCGCTATTTCAAAACCTATTCCGGCTGCCTTGGCCGCGACATGGAGTTTAAGGTCTATGGCCACCGCGGCCGGCCCGTGCTGTTCATCCCCTGCCAGGCGGGGCGCTTTTTCGATTTTGAAAACTTCCATATGGATGATGTGTTCCGTCCGTGGATCGACGCGGGGAAAATCATGGTCTTTTCCGTCGATACGATCGACGCGGAGACCTGGGCCGACAAGGGCGGCGATCCCCGCCGGCGCATCGAGCGCCACGAGCAGTGGTTTCATTATCTGGTGGATGAGTTTTTTCCCCAGCTTCGCCACATCGCGGGCGAGCGCAACTGGTGCCAGATGCCGGCCATGACGTTTGGTTGCTCCATGGGCGCCATGCATGCGGCGAATCTCTTTTTCAGGCGTCCCGACCTGTTTGACGGCGTGCTGGCGCTTTCGGGCATCTATGATTCGCGGGAAAGCTTCGGCGGCTATATGGATGACCTCGTCTATCAGAATTCGCCGTGCGATTACCTGGCCCATATGCCCGCCGATCATCCCTATCTGGCCATGTATAACGAACGCAGGGCCATTTTCTGCGTGGGGCAGGGCGCGTGGGAGGGGCCGCTCAAGGAGAGCACGGCCTGGCTGGAGCGCGTGCTGCAGGCCAAGGGGATCCATGCCTGGGTGGATTTCTGGGGGACCGATGTCGCGCATGACTGGGATTGGTGGTACAAGCAGGCGGCCTACTATCTGCCCTTTATGATGGGCGAGCGGTGAGGCGCGGCAGCGCGTTTTGCCCAAGCAGCAAAGGAGTGCATGAAACCATGAGAAACTTCGTCTTTATTTCTCCGAATTTTCCCACCAACTACTGGAAATTCTGCGCCGAGCTCAAAAAAAACGGCATGAATGTGCTGGGCATCGGGGATTGCCCGTATGATCAGCTGATGCCCGAGCTGCGCGGCTCGCTCCATGAATATTACAAGGTTTCCTCCCTTGAAAACTACGAGGAGGTCTTTCGGGCGGTCGCCTTCCTGACCTATAAGCATGGGCAAATTGAGTGGCTGGAGAGCAACAACGAATACTGGCTGGAACGGGATGCCGCGCTGCGCACGGCCTTCAACATCACCACCGGCTTTCACACCGAGGACATGCAGCCCGTCAAATACAAATCTGCCATGAAGGCCTATTATCAAAAGGCCGGCATTAAAACCGCCCGCTGGCACCTCGTGCGCGACTACGCCGGCTGCCGGGATTTCATCGGCGAAGTGGGCTATCCCGTCATCGTCAAGCCGGATAACGGCGTGGGGGCTTCCCATACCTACAAGCTGGAAAACGACGAGGAGCTCAACTTCTTTTTCGCCACCAAGGACGACACCCTTTACATCATGGAAGAGTTTGTCGACGGCACGGTGCACACATACGACGCCATCCTTGACTCAAAGGGCCAGCCCCTGTTTGAAACCGGAAATGTGACGATGGATTCCATCATGGATACCGTCAACCTGAACGGCAACTCCTGTTACTACATTGAAAAGGAACTTCCCCAGCAGATGCGCGACGTGGGCCGTCGCACGGCGGCCTCCTTTGGCGTGAAAAGCCGGTTTGTCCATCTGGAATTCTTCGTGCTCAACCGCGATCAGCCCGCCCTCGGCAAAAAGGGCGATATCCTGGGGCTTGAAGTCAACATGCGCCCTTCCGGCGGCTTCAGCGCCGACATGTTTAACTATGCCAATTCCATCGACGTCTACAAGATCTGGGCGGACATGGTCGCCTATGACCGCAGCACCCTCAGCCCGCAGGGACGTGAGCACTTCTACTGCTGCTACTGCGGCCGCCGCGACGGCAAAAACTTCGTCATGGATCACGACGCGATCATGGCCAAATACGGCAGCCGCATCAAGATGGTGCAGCGCATTCCCAAGGCGCTTTCCGGCGCCATGGCGGATATGATGTATCTGGCCAATCTGAAAACGCCCGAAGAAAAGGCGGAGTATTATGCCGACCTGCTGGCCCAGAAGTGACGCATGCGACCCGAATTCTTCTCTTTTTTCAGCAGAATCAGGGCTTTGTTCTCTCCTCCGAAAGGGGGAGAGAATGCTTTTTTCAACGTTCTTTCACCGGCCGGGCCCGGTGTTTTTTTGTTGTCCGAGAGGGCCGCATAACATCCGCAGGCCGGGGAAAAATAGCCGGAGCTCCCTCCCGCACAAACACGGCCGGCTCTTTCGGTTTTCACCGCATCGCCGGCATGAAATGAGCGTGAACCATGGAATTTGCGATGGCGCTTTCCGCCTTTCTCTGCTTCTGGCCGGGTTTCCCGGCGCCGGCGCTCGTTCTGCGCTGCGGGCTGAACGCAAGCCTGCGCTTTTCCCCCCGTGCGGCGCTGGCGCTCAGCGCACTCGCCTCCTTTTGCGGCGCTGCGGGCGCGCTGCTCTACCGCGGCGGCCTGTGGGCCGCGCCGCAGGCCGCCCGCGGGCCCGCGCTCATCGGCTCCTTTCTGGGCGGCACGCTGGGCCGCGCATGGCTGCTCATGTTTGTGGCGCGCTTCTCCGGCAGCCTCATGCTCGCGCGCCTTCAGGCGCTGCCGCTGCTGCTGCTCGTTGCTCTCGCTCTTTTGCCCGCGCGCGCCCCGGCACGCCGTATACAGGATCCCTCTGCCGTGCGCCTGGGCGCGCTCTGCCTCTTCTGCGCGGCGGCAGATGGCTTTTTCGGGGCGGGCGGGCCGCTGCTCTTTGCACGTCTTCTTCCCCCGCCAATCCTGCGCAGCCGGTCGGCCCCCTCCTCCACCGCCCTGCTTGTGGCCATGGGCGGGCAGGCCGGGGCCATCGCGCTCACCCTCTGTGCGGGCGCCGCGCAGGTGCTTCCTCCGCTCATGCTGCTCTCGGTCGCGCTGGGCTCCCTGCTCGGCTCGCTGGCCGCGGGCGCAGGCCAAAACGCAGGACGCGGCACGCTATCCAAAGGGATGCGCACCGCGCTCGGCGTATACCTGTGCTTTGCAATGCTGGCCCTGCTGGAGCAGGCGTTTGGGGGATAGGACCGCCAATCCTTATGGAAGCACGATCCGGGGATCTTTTTCCCGCGCACGGTAAAGCACAAACCGGCCGCCAATGCACTGCACCGGCTCCGCCCCGGTCCCTTCGCACAGCAAAGAGAGGGCTTGGTGGGCATTCACCGGGCTGTTTTGCAGGACGGTGCCCTTGATAAGCTCCCTGGCTTCCAGGGCGTCGGCCGCCTGCCTGATCATGTTGGCATTCACCCCATCCTTACCCACATGGATGATGGGATCCATCGTATTTGCCAATCCGCGCAGATACGCGCGCTGCTTGCTTGTCATGGAACGCATTTCTCCTTCTTCCCGTTTTTCCTGCCACCTTGAAGGGCGCTTTTTTTCCGTCTTCTTTCGGCGCGCATCGTTTTGGACCCGGCGCACGTCACTCCACAAAGTCAAATTCCATTTCGCCAATGACCACGGTGTCGCCCTCCTTTGCCCCGGCCGCACGGAGCGCATCGATCACGCCGCGGCTGCGCAGCGCGCGATGAAAATAATGAAGCGACTCCTGATCGCTGAAATTCACGGAACCCATCAGCTGCTCCATCGCCGGGCCGGAAACCACAAACACATCCCCCTCCATCTCAATGGAGAACGGCGGACGGTCCTCCCCGGCCAGAGGCTGCTCTTCCTCAAAGACGAGGATTTCCGGCAGAGTGGGCAGGATGCGCACAATCGCACCCATCAGTTCATCAAACCCCTGACGGGTCGCCGCCGATATGGGATAGACCTCGATATCCGTGCCATGCAGATGCTTTTTCAGCCGTTCCAGATTTTCCTGGGCGCCCGGAAGATCCATCTTGTTGGCCGCCACGATCTGAGGACGTTCGGCCAGATCCCCATAGGCAACCAGCTCATCGCAGATCTGCTCAAAGTCTTCCACAGGATCGCGTCCCTCGCTGCCTGCGATGTCCACCACATGCACCAGCAGCCGCGTGCGCTCCACATGGCGCAGAAAGCGAATGCCCAATCCCACGCCCTCGCTCGCGCCTTCCACAAGGCCGGGAATATCCGCCATGACAAAATCCATGCCGTATTGGCGGCAGATCCCCAGATTCGGAGCCAGCGTGGTAAAATGATAATTGGCAATCTTGGGCCTGGCCGCCGTCACGACGGAAAGGATGGTGCTCTTGCCCACGTTGGGATAGCCCACAAGCCCCACATCCGCAATGGATTTGAGCTCCAACTCAAACTCCACAGGCTCGCATTTCTGGCCGGGCTTGGCAAAATTGGGCGCCTGGCGGGTTGGCGTGGCAAAGCGCGCATTTCCCCAGCCGCCTTTTCCCCCCCGGAGCAGCACATGACGCCGGCCGGCCTCATGCATATCCGCCACCAGGCGGCCGTCCGAAACCTGGCGCACCACGGTGCCCACCGGCACCTTGATGACCAGCTCTTTGCCGCTTTTCCCACGGCACAGAGCCGCCGAACCGTTTTCGCCGTTTTCCGCCGCATATTTGCGCCTGTAACGGAAATCCATCAGCGTGTGCATGTTGGCGTCCGCCAGCAGCACGACATCCCCGCCGTTGCCGCCGTCCCCGCCGTCCGGGCCGCCGTTTTGCACAAACTTCTCTCTGTGAAAGGAGACTGCACCGTTGCCGCCGCTGCCTGCCTTTGCCGTGATTTTAACCTGATCGACAAACATGAAACCCTTTCCTCCCGCACAGCGCCTGTTCCCTGTTTCCCTTTCTTGAAGGATCCGTAGAATTATACCTTTTAATTCCCCATTCGTCAAGAATTTTGCCCGAGCCGGCCGCCGCTTTGCCGCATTGGACGCGGACGGCGGAAAAGCGCGCAAAAAAGTCGCGAAACCGGGGTCAAAAATGCTTGCTTTTTCCTTTCATCTATGCTATTATACATAACCGGCACATCCTTGTTCTGCCTGCGACATGGCAGAGCCAGAGTCCAAAAGGAGGTGAAAGGATCATGAATAAGTACGAACTGATCTACATCGTCGACACCACGGTCGAGGAGGCTGCCCGCAAGGAGCTGATCGAGAAATTCAACGGTGTCATCACCGCCAACGGCGGTGAGGTGGTGAAGGTTGAGGAGTGGGGTAAGCGCCGCCTGGCCTATGCCATCGACTACAAGACCGAGGGCTACTATGTGTATGTCGCCTTCAACGGCGCATCCGAGCTGCCCAAGGAGCTCTCCCGCAATCTCGGCATCAATGAGAATGTCATCCGTTCTCAGATCGTCAAGCTGCTTGACAGGAAGAGCAGCGTCAAGCCGCGCCCGGCTCGCGTCGCGCCTGTCAGCGAGGAGGCC
>DVMG01000125.1 GCA_018715105.1 Candidatus Ventricola intestinavium | reverse complement strand
AAAAGAAATCACCGCTCCTCCGCTGAACAATGTCTTGAAAAACATGGAGATGATCAGGATACAAAAAGGCGCTATCAAAAACGGGATCGCCTTCACCATCATCCCGCCAATCGTCTCTGGCATGAGGAGCTTGCGCGCATTTGGGGGTAATTCACCTTTCTGAAAGACGCAGGGATCCCTGATGATCCCCTCCCATTTGATCTTTGCCATCGATTTTTCCCTTTCACTTCGTCTTTGGCGAGCCTCTGGTGAAACAGCTCCCGGCGCGGCCATCAAAAAGGCCGCTTCCACCCAACCGGGAGAAAACGGCCCTTTGAACTTCGATCCATTCACCAGAAAAAACGCTTTTGCCGTCATTCCTCCACGATGAGGCTCCTGCCCGTCATCTCACTGGGAACGGGCAGACCGACATATGGCAGCATGGTCGGGGCGATGTCCGCCAGGCAGCCGCCCTGACGCAGCTTGACAGGCCCCACGCCGGCAGCAAGGAAGGGAACGGGATTGGTGGTGTGCGCCGTAAAGGGCGTCCCGTCCTCATTTTTCATGTGATCGGCATTTCCATGGTCAGCCGTCAGGAACATGCAGCCGCCCATTTCCCGTGTAGCCTCCCAAACCTTGCCCACGCAGGCATCCACCGCCTCCACCGCGCGCACCGCCGCATCGAAGACGCCGGTATGGCCGACCATGTCGCAGTTGGCAAAGTTGAGGATGACCACGTCGTATCGGCCGCTGCGGATGCGGGATGCGCATTCCTCAGCCACCTCATAGGCGCTCATCTCCGGCTTCAGATCATACGTGGCCACCTTCGGGCTGGGGATAACCTTGCGGTCTTCTCCCGCATAGGGCGCCTCCACGCCGCCGTTGAAAAAGAACGTGACATGCGCGTATTTCTCCGTCTCCGCGATCCGCAGCTGAGTCTTTCCATTTTTGGCCAGGTATTCGCCCAGCACATTGGTCAGCTCCACCGGCGGATAGGCCACCTCCACATTGGGCATGGTCGCGTCGTATTCCGCCATGCAGACGTAATGAACCGGAAAGCGGCCGAACCGGCGCTCAAATCCGGTGAACGCGTCGTCCACAAACGTGCGCGTAATCTGGCGCGCGCGATCCGGGCGGAAATTGAGGAAAACAACGGTATCTCCCTCGCTCACGCGCCCGCCCTCGCAGGTGACGCACGGCACCACAAACTCATCCGTCACACCGTTTTCATAGCTTCTGTCGATGCAGGTCCCTGCATCCGGCGCATGCTCGCCCTCGCCGTAGACAAAGGCGGCATATGCCTTCTGGATACGGTCCCAGTTGGAGTCGCGGTCCATGGCGTAATACCGGCCGGTGACGGTGGCAATCTTTCCCAGTCCGATCGCGTCGAGCTTTCCCTGCAAATCCGCAAGGAACCCCTTTCCGGAGTGAGGATCGGTATCGCGGCCGTCCATGATGCAGTGGCAGTAAACATCCTTCGCCCCCAGATGCTTGGCCATGTCAAGCAGGCCGAACAGATGCTCCATGTGGCTGTGCACGCCGCCGGTTCCCAGCAGACCCATGAAGTGAATCGCCTTGCCCGCGTCAATCGCCGCCTTCATGTTGCGCACGAGCACATCGTTTTCCTTCATCGTGCCGTCCAGAATGGATTTGGTGATCAGCGTCAGCTGCTGATAGACAATGCGGCCGGCGCCGATGTTGGTGTGGCCGACTTCGCTGTTGCCCATCTGCCCTTCCGGCAGGCCCACGGCCATACCGGAGGCGTTGATCGTCGTATAGGGATACGTGCGCATCAGTTCATCGAGAACCGGCGTCTTCGCCGCGCTGATGGCGTTGCCATATGTCTTGTCCGGCACCCAGCCGAAACCATCCATGATACAAAGCAAAACAGGTTTCTTCGCCATATAGACTCCTCTTTCAGTCAAACATGCTTCCCTGCCGGGAGAGGGACGCGCTGCCCCGGCTGAAAGGGATGTCATGCGTCAAAATGAATAACCTTGGCAAAATCTTCCGCCTTGAGGGAAGCGCCGCCGATCAGGCCGCCGTCAATCTGAGGCTGAGCCATCAGGCCCCTGCAGTTTTGGGGGTTCATCGAACCGCCATACTGAATGCGCACATCGTCTGCGGCATCGCCGTAAACGGAGCGCACCGCCTCACGGATGACGCCGATGGTCTCGTTGGCCTGCTCGTCGGTTGCGGTGAGGCCCGTGCCGATGGCCCAGACGGGCTCATAGGCGATCACCACCCGGCGCACCTCATCAGCCGTCAGGCCGCACAGGGCAATGCGGGTCTGATAGCTCACCAGCGCATCGGTATAGCCAGCCTCGCGCTCCTCCTTTTTCTCCCCAACGCAGATGATGGGCGTCAGGCCAGCCTTCACGGCGGCCAGGACGCGCAGGTTCACGGTCGCATCCGTCTCGCCGAAATACTGCCGGCGCTCGCTGTGCCCCAGGATCACGTATTCGACCCCGCATTCTCTGAGCATCGCACCGCTGAGCTCGCCCGTATAGGCCCCGGACTCCTTCCAGTGCATATTCTGAGCGCCAAGCTTGACGTTCGTGCCGCGAATGACTCGTGAAACCGCTGCAAAATCCACCGCAGGCGTACAGACCACCACGTCGCATTCCGCGTCCGCGGCCAGCGGCACGAGCGCCTCGACGAGCTTCACGGCTTCTTCCGGCGTCTTATTCATCTTCCAGTTGCCGGCAATGATCGGCTTACGCATAGATTGCTCCTCCGTTCGATTGATCAGAAACCCCGGAGCGGGTTCAAAGCCGCCCCGGGGCAAGGCATCCATTACTTCTTTTCATCCAGGCAGGCGACACCCGGCAGAGTCTTGCCCTCCAGGTATTCAAGCGATGCGCCGCCGCCGGTGGAAATATGGGTCATCTTCTCACCAAGGCCCATCTGCTCCACGGCCGCAGCGGAATCGCCGCCGCCAATGATGGTCACAGCCTCGCTCTCCGCCATGGCCTTGGCTACCGCCAGCGTTCCGGCGGCCAGCGTCGGATTCTCAAAGACGCCCATCGGTCCGTTCCAGATCACGGTTTTGGCGTTCTTCACCGCCTCGGCAAACAGAGCGCAGCTCTTGGGGCCGATGTCACAGCCCTCCATGTCCGCGGGAATCTTGTCCGCATCCACGCACAGGGTCTCCACCGGCGCGTCAATCGGGTTGGGGAAATCGCGCACGCAGACGGTATCCACCGGCAAAAGGAGCTTGACGCCCTTCTTTTCAGCCTTGGCCATCATCTCGCGGCAATAGTCGATCTTCGTCTCATCAAGCAGGGATTTGCCGATCTCATACCCCTGCGCCTTGAGGAATGTAAACGCCATGCCGCCGCCGATGATCAGCGTATCCACCTTCTCAAGCAGATTCTCAATGACGTTGAGCTTGTCCGCAACCTTCGCGCCGCCCAGCACCGCCACAAACGGGCGGTCTGCGTTTTCAAGGGCCTTGCCCATGATGGAAAGCTCCTTGCCGATCAGATAGCCGGCCACGCACGGCGAGAGGAACTTGGTCACGCCTTCCGTGGAGCAGTGCGCGCGATGGCAGGAACCGAAGGCATCGTCCACATAGCATTCCGCCAGGGAAGCCAGCTCGCGGGAGAAGGCCTCGTCATTCTTGGTCTCCTCCTTACGGAAGCGGGTGTTCTGCAGCAGCACGACATCGCCGTCCTTCATGGCGGCGACAGCGGCCTTCGCCTTGTCCCCCACCACGCAGTCGTCATCGGCAAACACGACGGGCTTGCCCAGATACTCGGAAAGACGCGCGGCCACCGGCTCCAGGGAAAACTTCGCCTCCGGTCCGTTCTTCGGCTTGCCCAGATGGCTGCACAGGATCACCCTGCCGCCATCGTTGATGAGCTTTTGAATCGTCGGCAGGGCCGCGACGATGCGCTTGTCGTTTGTAATCTTGCCGTCTTTCATCGGAACATTGAAATCGCAGCGCACAAGCACGCGCTTGCCAGAGACATGGATGTCTTCTACGGTCATTTTGGCCATGGGTGATTCCTCCATTTTCAATTCCGCTTTCCCGATATCCTTTCATCCGCGCACAGCGGGCTCCATGCGCGGTGTAAAAGCCGCGGACCGTTCCCGGCTTTTCGGCTGATTGGCCCGGCGGAAACGCTCCTCCGCCGATCCTCCTAAGTGTAGCATTTTTTCCCAGAATTGTCAAAGCTGTAACGCAAAAAGAAAGCGTGGGCCGCAAAAACCGTCCTTCCCCTCTCACGAAGGCACAGACGACCGCTCTCTGGCCAGAAGGAATGTGGCCGGCACGAGCACGAGGGTGAGCACCTGCACGTAATAGACATACCGGAACGCCTGATAATACAGCCCGAAGATCCAGATCAGGTTATTTCCCACAAGCGGCACGGCGGCAATATACATCCTCCGCAGATTGCGCTTGGACCAGAAGAGCATGAGCACCAGCAAAAAGATCTGCCAGGCCCCGGGTCGCCAGAGAATCATGTTGGTCAGCTGGTCCATCTCCTCCTCTCCCGGCACCGTAAAATCGATCAGCCTGCGGTACAGCCCGGCAAGGCGGGACGTATTGACATAGTATTCCCCCTCCGAATAGCCGGGCATGTCAAATCCTGCCGCTGCCGAAATGTGCATATAGTCAAATCCCTTGGCGTTAAAGCTGTCTTCGGGCTGCGTCACATCCCAGAGCAGGTTGGAGCCATCCAGCCGGTCCTTGATGACAATGCCCGGGTAGCGGGTGAGCGCATCCCAGTAGACAGAAAGCGCTTCCGAGGCAGAAAAGCCGGTCAGATCCATGCCGCCCGGCCTGAAGAACATATAGCCGTCATGCCCTGAAAAGCGGGAATAATAGGCGGCCCAGTCCTCAAGGGGCATCACGCTTTCAAGCTTCTTCATGCTCTCCTCACTGAGCGTGCCGCCCTTGTTGATGACCGATCCCACCGCGCAGAACATGGTCAGATACGGCGTGGCATTGTTGGGCGCGGCGCCCAGCAGGTTCATCACCGGGCCGCGCCAGAGCCCCAGCAACGCCAGGCACACGCACACGGCCTCCATCGCATGCAGCTTTATCTTCTTATAAAAGCGGAAGGTGAGGATCCCAAGCAACACCATCATCAGCGCCATCGGCGCCAGGCCATTGTGGCGCAGCGTGCCGATCATCAGCATGCACAGCGTGAGCTCCACCCTGTATCCCAGCCGGCACACCACCTTGACATCGCGCGCCAGATCGATAAAAAGGAGTGTTCCCCACAGCATGGCGCTTGTAAACATCACGTCTTTCAGCGGACAGATATGAAACAGAATCTGATTGGGAAGCAGGCTGAACAGGGCAACCGCCGGCAGAAGGATCCGCGCGCGAAGGCCCAGGCGCCAGGCAAGGACGCTCGCCCTTCCCACAAGCGCCGCAAAGCAGAGCATCTGAACCACCACCACAAAGACCTCGCTGTCACAAATGGAAAGCAGGAGCCTGATGATCATGGTGTGCATCACAGGATGCGCGTCACGCAGGACGAAGTTCCCGCGAGCCTGGGCAAACTGCTGCATCGCGTCCACGGGATACGCGCCGGGATAAAACGCGTACAGCCCGATCAGCAGGCAGAAAAAGCACACCGCCCCGGCCGCCAGCTGAATCCGCAGAGGCGATCCCCCTGCATCCGGCAGGCGGCGGTTTTGGGCTGCATCACAGGCTATTTCCAGCAAATAAAGAATGGATATCACAACCGGCAGAAACCACACGGCGCCCAGAGCAAAATACGCCACGCTTTTCGCGGAAATCTCCAAAAACGTGCCGCTCAAAAAAAGCCTGTATCCAAACGAGGCGAACGAGGCATACGCGCTGACCAGCGAGCACAGGGGAAGCCTTCTGTGAAAATAGGGCCGCATCCGCTCATCCTCAAGCGCAGACAGAAGCCCCAGGGCCGAAGCGAGCGTCAAAGCCCCCAGAAACAGCAGCACGGACGGCGCCGGCTTGATCTCCGCATTTGTCAAAAACATCAGGGCGCTGACAAACAGCTCCCCTGTCAGCAAAAAGGCGTTGCGCAGCCTCTTTTTTTTCATATTGGGCTCCTCCTCGTGCTCAAGCGTTTCACGGACGCGCGCTCTGGAGCGCTGCTTCTCAGGGCAAGGGTTCTCCATAAAAAGACAGGCAGAAGAAGCTCACAAAAGCGCCATCATGCGCAGTGCAGCACCTTCGTCCGTCACAAGCAGCCTGTGCGGATGATGGGCACACACGGCCAGAATGGCCTCTGCCTTGCCGCTTCCGGCGGCCACAGCCGCCGCGCGGTTTTTGCGGCCGATTTCATCCTGTTCAAAGGCAAGCGATGCGCCGCCGCCCACCACGTTGCCCTGCAGATCAAAGTAAAATCCCAGGGCCTCGGCCACAGCGCCCTGTGCGCGCAGCTCATCGCGCTCCGAAGGGCTCATCCCCCTGCGCTGTGCGAGCTCCATGGCCCTTCCAACACCGTAAAGCACCACATCCGTATGGCGCAGCAGTTCAAGAGGCTCCCGAATCTGCGGCAGGCGGGCCAGTTCATCTGCCGCCGCGCCGCTGAGCCCGTCGGGCAGATGCAGCAGCCTGTGATATCCGCCCAGCTTCTGGGCGAACCGCTCGGCCAGTGTGTTGGCCTGCGTTTTCACGCCGCCACCCATGCCCCCCTGCGCGGGCACCACCGTCACATCCATCGGGGCGGCTACCGAGATCGCCTCGGCTGTCAACGCCATGGTCCTCCCGCCTGAAACCGCCAGCACGCTCGCCCCCTGGAGCAGAAAGCGGATCTGCGCCGCCGCCGCACGGGCAACCTCCAGGAGCACGGATTCATCCACCTGCGCATCCCCGCGCACCACGCACACACGTTCCACATTCAGCTTGCGCGCGAGCGCCAGCTCCAGGGTCGCCAGCGACCGCCGTCCGCCGCTGACCGTGCGCGCGGCCTCCACCAGGCCATATCCCTGCTCGGTCAGCTCCATGCCGGATGCGCTCTGGGTGAGGCATCCGGCACGCTTGAGGGCGTCGGCTGCCGCGCGAACCTCCCGCTCGGCCAGATGCAGCCGCGCGGCCAGGGCACGCCGGCCGATCGGGCCGAGCGCGGCCACACGCTCCAGAATCAGCGTGCGCAGCTCCATCTCCTCCATCAGATCCGGCGCGATCATCGACAGCGTGCTCAAAATCGATGTGTCCATTCCGCCCAAACGCCTCCCTATGTACCCCATACACGAAACCGGGCCAATTTTATCCCATGTTCCTGATTTGTCCCGCAAAAGCATATCATATTTTTTTGCCGTGCGCAAGGATGCGTTCGGCAGGAGATGACGGCCCCTCCGGCGAAATGAAAGGTTATGGAAATCCTTTTGCCCAGCTTCGGCCCCGGGCACCGGGCCGCAAGATTTGCGGTCCTTCGCCGGGAATGCAGCCGGCATCATGCCGGTGTTTTCTTCTCAATTATGATGTTTCGTGTCTGCGCCGGCTCTTCCGGCGTGCAAAATCGGGAGCGTTTCACGCTGCCGGAAAACTCAGGAGGTATACCTTTATGACGGATATTCTCATCGTCGTCGATATGCAGCGGGATTTTGTCACCGGCGCCCTGGGCACGCCGGAGGCCGTGTCCATCGTTCCGGCTGTCGCCGCGCGCATCCGCCGCGCCCGGGAGGAGGGCACCCGGATCCTGCTTACGCTTGACACGCATGAGGCGGATTACCTCACCACGCGTGAAGGCCGCTATCTGCCCGTGCCGCACTGTATCCGCGACACGGAGGGATGGGCGCTTGTGCCGGAAGTTGCCGCCGAATGCGGCAGGGGCATGATGTCCTTTGAAAAACCGACATTTGGCTCCACCGCGCTGGCGCACCATGTGGCCGCATTGGCCGCAGAGCAGGGCGCCGTCGAGGGGCGCGGCATGCGCATTGAGCTGTGCGGCGTGTGCACGGATATCTGCGTAGTCTCCAATGCACTGCTCATCAAGGCGGCTCTGCCGGAAGCGGAGATCTCGGTTGCTTCTTCTCTCTGTGCGGGGGTTACGCCGCAAAAGCACGAAGCGGCGCTGGAAACCATGCGTTCCTGCCAGATTGACGTGCTGTGACCGCCATCGCTTTCAGGGCGGCATCTTTCTCCATACCGGAGGAGATGCCGCTTTTTCCATATCCGCATCAGGAAAAGGCCGCCGGTGATGGTGATTGTGCAACCCTTTTTCACAGGATCCACGGCTGAACGGATCTGTATGAAATTACCACATAAAAAGAACGGAAATTTAATTGACATTGTAAATATTATATTTTATAATCCGCTGCAGAGCAGTCTGTATTCCGGCATGCAGGCGAAGACGGGTATCCTGCCGGAGAAAGGAGATCCGCAGGTTGGCGCGCCCTTTGAGCCGGCGGCCATGTCACCCTTTCCTCATGGACAACGGATAAAAAAAGAGAAACGGAGCAAACAGGATGAATACGCATCAACTTGCAGCATGCCTGCTGGCGCTTGCCCTTCTGCCTGCCGCCGCACTGGCGCAGACCTATGAGAGCACGGAAGACATTCCGCTCAACGAACCGGATCCTCATGTCATTGAGATTCCCTGGGCAGAGCGGCTCGTGGAAACCCCGGAGCTTCAGGTTCCCGATACGCTGGAAGACTGGGAAACACAGCGCGAGGAGATCCGCGAGATGGTCATCGACACGCTGGGCAATATCCCCGCCCGTCCTGAGAGCGTGAGCTGCGAAACCTATGAAACCGGGGAAACGCCGCTGTTCACATTTGAGCGGTTCTATCTGAACAACGGATACGGCGACAACGTTCCCGGCACCCTCTACATTCCCAAAGGGCTGACGGAAAAGGCCCCCGCGATCCTCTATCTTCACTATCACGGCGATGAATTTGAAACCGGCCAAAATGAGCTGCTCTTCTCCTGGCCCCTCGCAGACGAGGGAAAGCCCCTGATTGACGAATTCATCCAGCGCGGCTATGTGGTCATGGCCATTGACGCATATGCCTTTACCACGCGCAGCGGCATGGGCCCCGGCTATGTGCCGGGCACGGATGAAAAGGAAACCGGGCTTGCCGAAGAGGCCTCCCTGTATAAGTATTTCACCGTTCAGGGAATCTCTTACCTGGGCATGATCATCCGGGATGATCAGATTGCGCTTGACTATTTGTCTACCCGGGAGGAAATCGATCCGGAGCGCATCGGCGTGACGGGCATGAGCATGGGCGGCACGCGCGCCAACTGGCTGGCGGCCCTCGATGAGCGGGTAAAGGCCACCGTGAGCGTCGCCTGCCTGACACGGATGCAGGACTTTATCAAGACCGGCGATATCAAGTGGCATGCCTTTTTCAACTGGGTTCCGGGGATGCTCGCGCGCTTTGACACCGAAACCGTCGTCAGCCTGATCGCTCCCAGGCCGTATATGCAGCTGATGGGCGATGAAGATATCGGCAGCCCCATCGAGGGCGTCCGCTACATTCAGGGCAAGATGGAAGAGGTTTATGCGCTTTATGACGCTTCGGATAACCTGGAATTCCACTATTATGAGGGCGTTGAACACGATTACCTGCCCGAACAGTTTGACCTGATGCTCGATTATTTTGACAAGCATCTCTGATGCGCGAAAAAACCGCGTCAGGCTGCCGGCCGCGGATGCCGGTTTGAACACGGGTTTATCGCCTTGAGGCGAACAAAGCGCTGTATGCCTTCTTCTGCAAAGGAAAGAGGCATGCAGCGCTTTGACGATGATGTCCGTTTTCTCTGAATTTACAGGCGCTCCTGCGCCCCTGTTTAAGGAGGATCCGTTCAGGCTGCTCACATCTGCAGTTTTCTGCCCGCATGGCAGCCGATTTTCTTTCGGATCAGGCAGGTGACTTCTGCCGCCGCACAGGAAAACAGCACGCCCGCAAGCAGGTAAATCACAGCCCATTCACTGCGCCCTCCGGGGACATATACATAGCCGCCCACTTCGCGCAGGGAGCGGACGCTGAAATCCGCCGCACCCCATCCCATCGCGTTGATGAAAAGAAAAATGCCGTCGACCACGTAAAAACCCATGTAATGATGCATCATCACATCGAATGTGTGGCGGCTGACAAAGAGCGCAGCCCTGCTTTTTTTCACATACGGCGCCAAAAGACGGGCGATGCGCATGTAAAAGGCGATGGCCAGGAGCCCACCCGCATAGACGCCAAACGCATCACAGCCAAAATAAGAGCAATCCGAAAGAAGATACGCCAGGTTTTCATACCGGGTGCACAGCACGGCCCGAAGCACGGCGATGCCCGCCAGATAGGGCACCGTGGGCAGCCGGTCAAGGGCCTCCAGCCGGGCACGATAGAGCACACCCAGCGCATACCCCGGCATCAGGATGGCCGTGCGAAGCAAAACCAGCGGAACGGTCCCCTGCCCGCCGGCCCGGCACAGCTCCACAGCCAGCGATCCGGGAATCAGGCTGATCACCAGCAGCACGATCTGACGCGCGCGCACGCGGCGCAGCAGCCGGTCAAGCAGCAGGTAGATCACCCGGATCAGGAAAAGCGGAAAGATAAACCAGGAACCCAGGTTGTAGACAAAGTGCTGGCCGTCTGTAATGGGCGCCACCAGCAACGTATAGGCAGAAAGCGGCGCGCCGATTGTGAAGCCGAAAAAGGCGCGCAACAGCGCCGCAAAGATGCCGTAAAGCGCGTTGAACACATAAAGCGGCACCAGCAGCCGCACCGTGCTCCTGCGGATCCCCTCCAGCACCTTGCCGCTTCCGCTGAAAAAGTAGCCGGAACCAAACGCAAAGAGCATCAGATGGAAAGAATAATAGCGGAAGAGTCCGCCGAAATTCATCATCTCTCCCAGAGGAATGTGCCCATCCACCACAAAGAGGATGGCCATCAGATAGAGCGCGCGAAATGTGTAGTTTTCCCCTCTGTCCTGCGGCATGCGGGCCTCCTGTGCTTCCCGCGCAGCGATGCGCCGGGTCTTCTACTTTTGATTATATCATCTTTTTGCTGCAGGTCAATGGCCCGAAGTAAATTGCCATATCACGAAAAAAAACCGATAAAATCTTTCCGATTTTATACCTGAAAAGATCAAAAAAGTCAAGAATAGTGCGAA
>DVMG01000124.1 GCA_018715105.1 Candidatus Ventricola intestinavium | reverse complement strand
GACGCCGCTCTTCCAGTTTTCTGTCACAAGAGCGTAAACGCCCGAATCCTTAATCAGGCCCATCACGGTGTCGCCGACGCTGAAATCAGCCATTGCCTGTTCAACCGTCGCCTCGGCTCCCTCCGCATCTTCATCCACATAGACGGGAATCAGCGCATCCGAATCGCTGACAAGCGCGGCGTTTTCACCCGCCACGCCCTGGGATTCTTCCTCAATCTGCGGAGTCATAACCGTTTCCTCGGCACAAACGGGCAGCGCCGCAAGCATGCAGCACAGCGCCATTCCGAGGAACACACTCAGAATCTTTTTCACAGCGCTTAACCCCTTTGCAGATTATTCGAGGACAACCATGACGTCACCGGTGTTAACGGTAGACCCCTTGCTGGTGAGCACCTGCACCACCTTTGCATCGCGCGGGGCCATGATCTCATTTTCCATTTTCATCGCTTCCAGCACAACGAGCACAGCGCCCTTCTTGACGCTGTCGCCGGCCTTGACCTTGACATCGACAATGTTGCCCGGCATCGGCGCGGACACCTTTTCGCCGCCGGCAACGGCCTTCGGCGCGGGGGCAGCCTTCGGGGCCGGAGCGGCCTTCGGCGCGGCCGGTGCAGGTGCGGCAGCGGGGGCAGCGGCTACGGGAGCGGCAACAGGTGCGGCGGCTGCAGGAGCAGCGCCGGCAGCAACTTCTTCGACGGCGACTTCATAAGCGGTGCCGTTCACGGTGATCACAAAATTACGCATAGTGGAGATCCTCCTCACATGATCCATATCGTCCTTAGCAGCTTACATTCTGCTGTAAATCTGCTCTTCACGTCCCGCCCGGTTCCATGCGGGCGCATTGTTGATGCGGCGGATAGAGCGCACGACAAACCCCGTCGGCTCCTGCTCCGAACCGCCCGCCGCTTCCATAGCCGCGGCTACGGCAGCGGCGATCACGGCGATCAATTCCCCGTCATCCGCCGCTGCTTCCGGCGCGCCGGCTTCCACGGCCTCAACCGCTTCAGCGGCGACGGCCTGCTGAGCGGGCGCAGCCTCTTTCTTGCCCATTCCATGCAGCACCTGTTCAAGCAGCTTGATCAGCGCGATCAGAATGATCAGGCCGACAAAGACCGTGCCCATGCCCACCAGCGCCACGGAAAGGCCGTATTGAATAATTGCGAGCATCGTTCTTTCCTCCCCTGATTACAGCGGCATGTTGCCGTGTTTCTTGGGCGGATTGGAATCACGCTTGCTGGAAAGCAGCTCCAGTGCGGCAATGATCATCTTGCGGCTGTCCGCGGGGTCAATCACATCATCCACAAGGCCCTGCGCCGCAGCGTTTACGCCATCAGCCACATCCGCCTCGTACTGATCGGCGAGCTCGCGGCGGGCCGCAACGGCATCGCCCTTGCTCTGCATGATCTTGTCCTTCCACATGACCTGAATGGCCGCTTCCCCTGTCAACGGGCTGATCACACTGCCCGGCCAGGCGTAGGTCATGTCTGCATTGGCCCTGCCGCCCATGGCGACATAAGCGGAGCCAACCGCATGGCCCACCACCAGCGTCACTTTCACCGTCGTCGCCTCGCTGTAGGCATAAACCAGGGCAGACGCGGCCTTGAGCACGCTCATCTGACGATCCACGGTATCAAACAGCTCCAGCCCTGTGGAATCCACCAGGGACACCACCGGGATGTTATAGCAGTCCGCAAAGCGGACAAAGCGCGCCATCTTTTTCATGCGCTTATCGCATGTGTCGCCCTTCCCGGTATAGACAAAGGCAACCGTGCGCCCCGCCATCTTCGCAAGCGCCGTGACCGCGCCGGTATATCCCTTTCCAAACTCCACTACCGAGCCTGTATCCGCCAGCTCGGCAATGACATCGCGTCCCTCCGCGCCCGAGGCAAGCCCCTCCACACGGCGGTTCATGTCCTCTTCCGGGGAGAAGGGGGCGTCTTCCAGATTGTTTCCCGGCAGCATGCCCAGCAGCTTGCGCACCAGCGTGAACGCCTCCGCCTCGCTCTCGCAGGCAAAATGCGCAGCGCCGCTTTCCACAGCCGCCTTTCCGCCGCCCAGATCTTCCGCATTCAGGCTCTTGCCCATGGTGGCGCTGAGCACCTGCGGGCCCGCCACAAGCAGCGCGCCAGCCGGCTTGGCCACAATCACCATGTCCGACAGCTCCGCCATCATGGCCGCAGCGCCCACACAGGGGCCCAACACCATCGTGACCATCGGCACCACACCGCTCAGCCGTGCCATATGTGCAAAAATATCCGTATACGCTTCAAGCGCAGCAGCGCCTTCGCCTACGCGTGCGCCATTGCTGTCGCACATGGCGACAACCGGGGTTCCCGTTTTGCGGGCCAGCTCAAGAATCCTGACGATCTTTGCCGCCTGTTTGGCTCCTACGGCGCCATCCATCACGGCAAAATCCTGAGCAAAGACATAGACCGGCCGGCCGTCGACCGTGCCGGAGCCCGTCACCACGCCGGCGTCGTCCGCGAGCATACATTGCTCGACAAAACTGCCTCCGTCCAGCAGCATGGCCACGCGTTCACGCGCAGTCTGCTTGCCGCTCTTCTTCTGTTTCTCAACGCCAGCGGCATTCCCGTCAAGAATGTCCTGCTTGCGCGAGAGCACCTTGCTGAGATCCTGAAGGGTGCTCATTCCACTATCGCCTCCGTAATCATATGAGTTCCGGGTGCAGCCGCCCTCACAGACAGCACACGCCGGACACAATTTATCCCTTTTTTCAATTCAACAAATCCGCTCCTATTTCCTCCTTCCTTTTATAAAAAAAAGAAGAAACAGGTCAAAGTTAATATTCTATTCACAAACTTTCACAAATTTACTTTTTTTGTAAATAAATGGCGAAAGATCCGCAGAGACCGTTGACAAAACGCCTTTCTCCCCCTGAAAGGAAAGAAAAGATAGCAGCCGTCTTAAACA
>DVMG01000123.1 GCA_018715105.1 Candidatus Ventricola intestinavium | reverse complement strand
CCTCCGCGCCGATGTCGCCTCTTCGGAGCGTCGTATAGGTCATTTCAGCCTGCTGCGTGGGCGCAGGGGTGGGGGTGATCTCAATATTCGGCGTGGGCGTGCTGACCAGCGGCGTATTCGTCGCGCCGAATATGATGAAATTGGTCTCAGGGGTCGCCTGAGCCGCCGGCTCCTGCGGAAGAGGCGTGTTCATAACCTCCGGCGTGCCCGCGCTGAACATGGAGCGGATGATCATCGCAATGATGATGATCAGTATGAGGATCAGGCCAAAGGCAATGATCATGGGCGTGCGATCCGCGTTCCTGCGGCCTCCGCGGCTTCCCTTTGTGTAGGCCGGCTTCTTGCTGCTCTTGCGGGAGGATGCGGCCGCATGCTCCTGCCGCTCTGCCGGCGCATTTTCAGTGGGCGCCTGCTGCGGCCGTACCCCCGCCAGATTGGCATAGCACAGCGGGCAGATGTTGGATCCGTCCGGTATTTTGTTATGACAGTGGGGACAAAACATGTTCAGCCCTCCTTGACTTGCAAGCGATTCCCTTGTAGTATAAACCACAATGAAAGCATATTTCAAGGTTTTCAGCAAAAATCATCGGGAAAACAGAGCGGTTTCGGGCCTGTCCACAGCCCATGGCGGAAAAATGCTTCCGGCTTTTCCCTTGAAAAGCCTCGCTTCGCTTTCCCAGCCGGAGGATTGCCTTCTCTTCTTCCGGGAAAAGCGCCGGGCGGCGGGGGTAGGGCTCCGGCCACTCTCTTCCTGCCTGTCCATAAAAGGATATGACGGCAAGCCATGTTTTCATGCCCCGGCAGGGGACGCGTTTTTTCCATCCCGCAGGGCGTCAAGAAGCCTGCATGTGCGAATGGTGCACAGAGCGGCCATGATGCCGGAGCGCAGGGCCTGTTCCCTAGCCGCTCCTCCCTGTGCATGAAGCTCAACGCTCCCTGCGCGCACAGCATCCTCCACGGCTTCCGCCTCGGCGCAAAAGCGCTCATATCCCTCCTTCACGCCGTCTGCACAGAGCATGCCGAGCAGCTGGGCGATGCTCTCCATGCTCAGCGCCTGCTTGAGCACCCCGATCATCACCAGCATCGCCAGGTGTTCGCGGTCATATTTTTTGCCGGCCGGGCGGGGCATCAGCCCAACCTTGACATAGTTGTTGACCATCGATTTGGTCATCTCTCCCTTGGGCAATGCCGGGCTGAATGCGCGGTCCATAAACGTCATCACCTGATCCATATACAGGCCAATGTCCGGCAGTGTTTCCCAGCCCGGCAGGGCAATGCCCAGTTTTTCTTCCTGCACGCCGTCTTTCCCTCCCTGTTTTTATATTATAACATTGCTGGGAAGGGGTGTCAAACGGCGCTTTTCCCGTCTGTCCCTGCCTGCCGCGGTCCCCTTCTTCCGGATACGCTTTTATGCGTTTCTTTGCCTTCCTTTCCGTCCCACATCCGGATCCGGCCGTATAAACTTTCCCGCAAACCGCAGGGAATCCAATCCTCCCCCTTTACAAATTCCCCGGTCAACGCTACACTAGCGGATGGGAGTTTTTCCGCGCACAGGCAGTTTTGTTATGCGCAGCTTCGGTCTCGAGCGCAGTGCCGCAGGATTTGCAGCATTTCGTCGTGGAGGCAGCCGGCATCATGCCGGTTTGTCATGCAAACATAGGATGGAGATGGCCTGCATCTGCCGCCGTCTCATCAAAGGAGGGAATTCTCATGACTCTCAACGAACTTTCCGCCGGTCAGTCGGCCATCATCCGCATGGTGGGCGGCGAAGGCGCTTTGCGCCAGCATTTTCTTGACATGGGTGTCATTCCCGGTGCGGAAATCACGCTCATCAAGTTTGCTCCCATGGGCGATCCCATTGAATTCAGGATTCACGGCTATGAGCTGACCCTGCGCGTCGAGGACGCCATGCAGATTCAGATTGAGCGGCTGAGTGCGCCAAGCCGGGCCGCTTCGATTCCTCACAGCGCCCGGCATGCGAGTCATCCGGGCCTGGGAGAAGGAGGCAAATATCACGTAAAAGCGGATGAACGCCCTCTGCCGGAAGGCACCACGCTCACCTTTGCTCTGGCAGGAAACCAAAACTGCGGCAAGACAACGCTGTTTAATCAGCTTACCGGTTCCAGCCAGCACGTGGGCAATTTCCCCGGGGTGACGGTGGATCGCAAGGATGGCGTCATCCGCGGCCATGCAAACACCCTGGTCACCGACTTGCCCGGCATCTACTCGATGTCCCCCTATACCAGTGAGGAGATCGTCACCCGTCAGTTCGTCCTTCAGGGCAAGCCCCGCGGCATTATCAACATTGTGGACGCAACCAACATCGAGCGCAATCTGTATCTGACCATGCAGCTCATGGAGCTGGATGTGCCCATGGTGCTCGCGCTGAATATGATGGATGAGGTGCGCGAAAACGGCGGCTCCATCCGCGTCAATGAAATGGAGGCCATGCTGGGCATTCCGGTCATTCCCATCTCTGCTGCTAAAAACGAGGGAATCGACGAACTGGTTGATCATGCCGTGCATGTGGCCCAGTATCAGGAGCGCCCCGGCCGCCTGGATTTCTGTGATGCGGACGACGAGGGGGGCGCCGTTCACCGGTGCCTGCACGGCATCATGCATCTGATTGAGGATCACGCCGCGCGCGCGGGGATCCCGGTGCGGTTTGCGGCCAGCAAACTGGCGGAAGGCGACGCGCTCATTCTCAAGCAGCTGAATCTTTCCCAGAATGAGCAGGAGATGGTGGAACACATCATCGTGCAGATGGAGCAGGAGCGCGGGCTTGACCGCGCGGCGGCCATCGCCGACATGCGTTTCTCCTTCATCGGCAGGGTTTGCGGGGCCACCGTGGTCAAGCCGCACGAAAGCAAAGAGCATACCCGCAGCGTGAAGATCGACCGCATTCTCACCGGGAAGTACACCGCCATCCCCGCTTTTGTGCTCATCATGGGCCTGGTCTTTTTCCTGACATTCAACGTGGTGGGCAGCGTCCTCTCCGATCTGCTGGAAAGCGCTATTTCGCTTATCACCGAGGCGGTAGACGCCGCGCTGCTCGCCGCCCATGTCAGCCCGGTGCTGCATTCGCTGGTGATTGACGGCATTTTCACCGGTGTGGGCAGTGTGCTGAGCTTTCTGCCCTTCATTGTAACCCTGTTCTTCTTCCTGTCCATGCTGGAAGACAGCGGATACATGGCGCGGGTCGCCTTTGTCATGGATAAATTGCTGCGCAAGATCGGCCTTTCCGGCCGCAGCATCGTGCCGATGCTCGTGGGCTTCGGCTGCACGGTGCCGGGTGTGATGGCCACACGCACCCTGCCCTCGGAGCGCGACCGCAAAATGACCATCCTTCTTACGCCGTTTATGAGCTGCTCGGCCAAGTTGCCCATCTATGCCTTCTTCAGCGCCGTGTTTTTTCCGAATCACATTGCCGTGGTCATGATCGGGCTGTATGTTCTGGGCATCCTCATGGGCATCCTCATGGCGGTGCTGCTGCGCGGCACGCTGTTTCGCGGGGAACCCGTGCCCTTTGTCATGGAGCTGCCCAACTATCGCATGCCCGGGGCGCGCAACGTGGGCCAGCTTCTCTGGGAAAAGGCCAAGGATTTTCTGCAGCGGGCGTTCACCGTCATCTTCGTGGCCACCATCGCCGTCTGGTTCCTGCAAACTTTCGACGCCGGCCTCCATGTCGTCACGGATTCGCACGACAGCCTGCTGGCCGCGCTTGCCGGTGTCATCACCCCCCTCTTCAAGCCTCTGGGGTTTGGCGACTGGCGGTTTTCCACCGCGCTGATCACCGGCTTTATGGCCAAAGAAAGCGTGGTCTCCACCCTGACCATCCTCTTTGGCACCACCGAGGCCCTGCTCGGCGCGCTCACGCCGTTGGCCGCTGCCTCTTTGCTCGTGTTCAGCCTGCTTTATACCCCCTGTATCGCGGCAATCTCTTCCATCCGGCGTGAGCTGGGTGGCAGATGGGCGCTTCTCGTGGTGTTCGGCCAGTGTGCCGTGGCATGGGTGGCCGCCTTTGCCGTGCGCCTGATCGGTCTTCTGCTGGGAGGGATCTGAGTGAATTTCGCGACGCTGCTCGTGCTGGCCGCCGTATGCGTGCTGGCTTTTCTGGCCGTGTGGCGAATCCGCCGCCGGAAACTGCTCTTTCACTGCGGAGGGGATTGCAAAAGCTGTGTCGGCGGATGCCAACAGCATGGCCGCTCCTCTTCTGAAAACGGTTTATAACGCCGTTTGCTCCATCCGCCTCCGGCTTTCCAAG
>DVMG01000004.1 GCA_018715105.1 Candidatus Ventricola intestinavium | reverse complement strand
CGACGGTGATGACCACATACCCCCGCACCTCCTGCGTCTGCGGAGCGGGCATGGGGCCCATCACGGCGCCCCCTTCCCCGTCCGCCGCATCCGGCTGGGGATCCGGCGTCGGTTCCTCCGCATCCGGCTGCCCGGGTGTGGACGCCGGCGCTGCGGTGGACACATCCGCCCCCGGCGTCTCCTGGAGATACTCGATGGCATCCGGCGCAAGCGTGGCATCCGCCGTCCGGTCGCTCAGATTCGCCGCGGGCATCAGCCTGGATGCCGCAACCAGCAGCACGGCCGCAACCAGCACGGCCGCGATGATCCCAATGTCCTTGCGTTTGGGCATGGTTAACCCTCCGTCTGCGCCGGCGGCGCGTCCAGATGGAGTTCCAAAGCGTTGGTGCCGTCTGACCAAAGGCGCTCCAGCTGATAATACTCGCGATCCTGCTCGCTGAAGATGTGCACCATCACATCGCCATAGTCAAGCACACACCAGCGGCCCTCGCTCAGGCCCTCGCGCCGCTTGGCAAAGATGTCAAGCTTGGCAAGCTCTTCTTCCACATGCTCACTCAGGGCCTTGACCTGCGGCACAGAGCGGCCCGTGGCAATGACCATGTAATCGGTGATCACGGTCATCTCATCCACTTTCAGCACGACGATATCCTTGCCGCGCTTGGCGTCAAGCGCCCTGGCGGCGGCCAGCGCCACTTCCCTTTGATCCATGATTGCCGTATCGATCATCGTATCGATCCTCCCGTCGGTTGTGATGCGCCCCATCCGCAGGCAGTCAGAGTGCCTGCGTCCCTTGAGGGCTGTGTTCGTACTCTTCAAGCGCGGCCAGCGTATCGGGATGCAGCGGTTTTCCCTGCTGCATGACATGCTCATAGCTCATGCGCAGGGCCATGTGCATCGCCACGTCAAGATCCTCCCGGCAGGCGGCCCGCAGCATCTCCAGGCCGGCAAAGCTCTTCCTCCCCGGCTCGATCATGTCGGCCAGGTAGATGATCTTCTCCAGCTTGCTCATGCCCGCGCGCCCTGTGGTATGCCAGCGGATCGCGCTGAGCACCTTTTTGTCTTTAACGTTGTACATTTCGCGCGCCACACAGCATCCGGCCACCGCATGCATCAGCGCCTTGGATTCCATCATCACCGGATCGACCGCTTCTCCCTTGGCGGCCTTCTGCATCTGGGCGAGCGTCATGCACTTGGCACAGTCGTGCAGAAGGCCGGCCAGCGCCGCCCGCTCTTCATCCCCGCCAAACCGCCTGGCCATCTCCCTGGCTGTTTTTTCCACGCCGAGCGTATGGGCAAAGCGCTGGGCATCCAGCGATTTTTTAAGCTTGTACAACATTTTTTCCCGTTTCATGCCACCATTTCCTTCAAGATGGTTCCTCCCTTTTCCCGCTGCGATACAGCCCCTGTCCGGCGATATACCGCGCCACAGCAGGCGGCACCAGCCCTTCCAGGGGCAGGCCCAGCGCCACGCGGCGCCGGATCTGCGTGGAGGAAACGTCCATCTTTCCCGCTGCCAGGAAACCGATATGCGCACCGCGTGCCTGCCACCTTTCCGCCAGCGCGTGCACATCCCCCCGCGTCTCTCCCTCGCGCATCATCACAAGGAAATCGCACAGGTGAATGACCTCCTCAATGCGCCGCCACGTGGCAAGCGCGCGCAGGGTATCCGCTCCCACCAGGTAGACAAAACGGCAGCCCGGCATTTTCTTCCGCAGGCTGCCCAGCGTGTCAACCGTATAGATCACGCCGTCCCGGTCGATCTCTTCCCTGCATACGGACATGCGCTCTTCTCCCTGCACGGCCAGCTCCACCATGCGCAGCCTGTGCATCTTCCCTTCCAGCATGCCCGGCTTATGCGGGGGATTGCCCGTGGGCAGAAAGAGCACATGCTCAACCTCTCCGCCGGCGAGCGCGGCGCGTGCCAGGGCGAGATGCCCATTGTGCACGGGATCAAAGCTGCCGCCCAGCAGGCCGATTTTCCGCATACCGCTTCCCCTTCCGCATGGCGAATTACAGACGACACACTATTATATCAAATTCCCGCTCATCGGAAAAGAGGCAATGGAATACATTTTGAAATTTGCGCAAATTCTAGGGATGAAAAGCTGGAAAATTCAGGAGGTGTGCGCCATGCAGTCCCCTTTTGACCTGAAAAATCCCATTGCCACGGCGCTTGACCGGCTGGCCGTCCGCCTGTTTTTGTTTCTCGCCTGCGTAGCTTACTTTTTCTTTCTCTGGCACAGCGGCGTGAGCAGCCTGCTGGCCGGAAGCGCGCTCTTTATTCTGCTTCTGCTCACGCTGATGCTGCTTGAGCGCCGCACGCTGAAAAGGCGCGACCGGGCCCTGCGCGAACGCATCGGGGGAGCCATCGCCCTGGAAGAACTTGTGATGATGCCGGGCGGCAGCGCCAGCGAGACCGTCTGCCGCATGCTGTGCGATGTGCTGGACGCCGAGCCGCTTGACAACGCGCGCATGCGTTATGAAGAGGAGGTCTGGCTGGTGCGCTGCGCACAGTGCCTGCCCGGCTCAAGCGCCGGCGAGGGGGATGTGCTCAACGCCCACCGGGCCCGCATCGAAGCCGGGGCCGACCGCTGCGCGTTGGCGTCCACCGGCGGCTTTTCTCCGGCCGCCACGCGCGCGGGCGAATGGATGGATCCGCCCGTGCGCCTGATTCCGGGCAGACAGCTGGCCATTCTGGCCGGCAGGCAGCACCCTGCCAGCGACGAGGAAATCGCCCGGCATGCGCGCCGGCAGCGCACCCCCTTTTCCTGGCGGCGCATCCGCGCGCTGGCTCTCTCCCCCGTCAAGCTGCGGCGTTACCTGCTGTGCGCGTTTTTGCTGATGCTGCTTTATCTGCTGATGGATTCTCCCGTGTCGCTGACGTTTTCCATCGCATCCTTTGTGCTGGCCATCCTCTGCGCGCGGGAAAACCGGCTGCACTTCCGGCTCTGAGCATGCGGGCAGTCGGCGGCGTGCCTCACGGTTCGCCGTAAATCCTGCGCATTTCTGCGGAAAAGCCGCCGTCCGCCTCATGCGTGATAAGCGGGGGCAGAATGTGCAGCCCCGGCCGGCCGCGCTTGCGGCCTTCCAGCAGCACGAGCCGCGGCGGCCTGTCCATCCCGGAGGCAACCATGCGCACGCGCTTGGGCTCCACATGGGCCTCACGCATCGCATCGCATAATTCAAGCAGCCGCGGGGAAGGAAACACCACGCACAGCCTTCCCCCGTTTTGGAGGACGCGCGCACAGGCGTTCATCCATGCGCCGAGCGTGCACCCTTCCCCGTCGCTGCGCGAAAGCGCGCGCGTCTTCTGCGGGCTTACCAGCCCGGCTCCCTGCCGCGTATAGGGCGGATTGGTGACGCACAGCTGCACGCACTCGGCGCCGATGATCTTGGATGCCTCCCGGCAGTCCACCGCATGCACCCGGATGCGTGCGCACAGCCCATTGAGCGCCACGCTGCGCGCGGCCATATCCGCCACATCAGGCTGAATTTCAAAGGCGTCAAACGTCGTGCCCTCGGCCCGGGCGCTGAGGAGCAGGGGCAGAACGCCCGTGCCCGTGCCCATATCCGCCACGCGCTCACCCCTGCGGGGCGATGCAAAATCCGCCAGCAGCACGGCGTCCGTCCCAAAACGAAAGCCATCTTCCCGCTGGATGATGCGCAGGCCGCCGCGCTGCAGGTCGTCGATCCGCTCTCCAGGCAGGAGGCGCGCGCCTGGATGCTGCTGTGTCATATTTCCCATTTTCCTCCCGTTTTATTTTTCACGGTTTTCTTTTGTCCTTCCGCTCGGATGGCTCTGACGGTATTGTACAAAATCCGCGGGCCGAATGCAACCGGCCCGCGGAAAGGGAGATCCTTTTTTCGTTTTCTTTTGATGGGCTCTCGTTCACGTTCCCTTGCCTGCCCCTCACGGCGCGCCGAACGGCGTCACATAGTCGCCGGAGACATATCCCGTGTAATTGGCCCACTGCACGTGCAGGAATCCGTTTTCGCTCTCACCGAGCACCTCCAGGACCATGCCGTAAGGCAGCACATACAGAACCTCGCTGTCGGCATTGGGCTGGGCGCGCAGATTCAGGCCGTTGTCACTTTCCACCACAACGCGGTAGGTCGTGCCCTGCGCATCCGGCGTGGGGAGAACCTGAGCGGCCGGCGACGGTTCGGGGGAAACCGAAGCCTGCGCGGCGGATTCATCAAAGCTCACATAGTCGGCACTCACATAGCCGCTGAGCGTGCCGATCCGCACGGGATAAAAACCGCCGTCCGCCTCGCCCGTCACCGTGATATTCACCCCATAGCCAAGCGTGGCCAGCACCGGCGAGTTGGCGGAAGCACCGGCGCGCAGGTTCAGCCCGCTGGGTGCGGTGACGATGCCCGTGCGTCCCTCCACGGGCCGGGATGCTTCCGGCACGGGGGAGGGCGTGGGCGTGGGCGCCGCCGTGGGTATGGGCGTTGCCAGGGAATCCGTGAAGGAAAGATACTGGGCGCTGGCATATCCATTCATCTCGCCATAGGAAACGGCGTAGAACCCGTTGACCGCCTCGCCAAACACAGTAACCACCGCACCATACGGCATGGTATCCAGCGTGCCGGACGAGGTATCCGGCGCCTCGCGCAGTTTCAGTCCGCTGCCCGCTGTCACCATCGCCGTGCGCTCCTGCCGGAGCGTGGGTTCAGGCGTCTGCTGCGCCGCCGGCGCGGGCGTTGCAATCGCCTGCTCCGTCACGTATACATATTCGCTGGCCACATAGCCCTTCAGGCTGCCCAGCGTGACCGGGAGCATGCCGTTTTGTTCAACCCCCGCAACGCCGAGCGTCGTGCCCTGCGGCAATGTCATGATCACGCTGGACGTGCGGGAAGCCGCCAGGCGCAGATTCAGCCCGTCAAACGGAAGCACGATGGCCGTCATCTCCGTGGACGGTCCGCCGCTCTCTTCCTCCTGCGTGCCGCCCGCCTGCTCGTCAAAACGCAGGTAGGCCGTGGCGCTGTAGCCGCTCACGCCGCGCGCCTCGACGCGGCACCACTCCTCTCCCCACTGCGTCACGGTGACGCGCTCGCCCATGGGAAGGCGTGTGATCACCCTGGCGCTGAGGCTGGCGCTCTCGCGCACATTGAGCATGGAGTCCGCGCTTTGCAGGCGCACTGTCGCGCTCAGCGTGCCCTCGGCGGGCAGCTGGGGCTGCGCTTCCTCCTGCGCGTCTCCCGCAGAGTCATAAATCACATAATCGTTGGAGACATAGCCGCTCAGCGTGCCGTACTGCACATATGTCCAGTTCTCATAGCGTTCCAGCACGGTCAGCGTCTGGCCGTGGCGCAGGTGGGAAACCACGGCGGAATTCGTCGTGGGGGCCGCGCGCAGGTTCAGCGTCTGGCTTTCATCGGAGAGGGCGACCGTCGCCGTGCCCCGGCTGACGACGCCGGACGGCGTCTCGTCTACCTCCTCGCCCTGCACGCTCAGGTATTCGCTCTTCACATAGCCGCTGAGTGTTCCATACTGAACACGGCACCAGTCCCCCGCCGTCTCCAGCAGCGTCACCTGCGTGCCGTGCGGCATCTGCGCAAGGATGGAAGAGGTCGTGCTCATCGCGCTGCGCAGGTTCAGAACGTCCAGCGGATTGTTCAGCGTGATCACGGCCGCCTGCGCGTCCGTGACGGGCTCCTGCGGCGTCTGCTGCGTGCCATCGATGGCGGGCAGAAGCGTGCGCGTCATCGTATAGCGTGTGCGCACAAGCCCCGGATAGTAAAACTCGAGAATCTGGTCATACGTCATGCCCTCGGCGGCCATCTGCTGCGCGCCGCGCTGGCTCATGCCCACGCCATGCCCAAACCGCCTGGCTGTGAGCTTATAGCCCCCCACCACTTCCGAAACGGAAAGCGTTTCATTTTTGAGCACATTGATGGACATGGAGCAGAGCCCTTCCACCTGCGAAAAATAATCAAGCGTCACCGTCACGCTGCCGTACCCGGCCAGCTGCAGGCCGACGTCCACATATTTGTAAACATGCGAGGGTTCCCCGTACTTGGGGGTGTGAGGCGTCACCGATGTGATGGCCTCGATCTGCACGTCCGGCGCGCCCACCAGCATGGCGGCCTCCGTGCGCAGCAGCTCCGTCAGCGCGGAAACGCTGGTCGTGCCGTTGTGATAAAATGTCACGGACTTGGCGATGGACGCGCCGTTTCGCAGGTCATACGGATCATCCTTGATCTGCAGATAGGAATACGACCCGCTGCCCCAGGCGTTCTGGGCGGATTCCGTCTGTCCCCCGTTTGACGCGGTATAATAGCTGGCCATGTATTCTCCGCCCACCATGCCGATGATGCCGCTCGTCTCCTGCACCGCCTGGCGGCAGCGCTCGTTGCCCGACGGCGTGCCGTTGTAGACCTGATCGCTTGTGGTATCCACCACGTCATACGTGGCCGCCTGGGTGGTCATCTTCTTGAGCGCATAGGTGCGCGCGGCCACTGCCTGGGCCTTGAGCGCCTCCAGGGGAAAAGAGTTGTCCATCTCATACGGCAGGACGCCGAGCATGTAATCCTCCATGAACACATGCACGATCACCTGCACATTGCCGCCCTTGGCGATAAACTCAATGTCTCCCGGATACAGGCTGCCCGGATACCGCGCCTGCGCAATGCGCACGCCGTTTTCCCCGCTCGTCTGATGGCGGCGGAGCTTGAAGCGGCTGCCCATGGTCTGCGTCTGCCCATTCAGGGTAAGGGTGAGCGTGCCGCCGCTGTTTTTGACCGTCGCTTTTGTTCCTCTTGCGATGGCGCGGCTCGTATCCCCTCCGATGGAATAGCTGCCGTCTATGGTCAGATCCACCGATGTGTTGGACGCGATGGAGGACAAATACACGCGCACTGTGCCCGACACGGTTGTGCCGCTGACAATGCCGCTGTCCGCTCCGGCGGGTGAGGCCGGCAAAAGCGCCAGCAGCAGCAACAGCAGCGCCGCAAGCCGTTTCGTCCGTATCCATGCCATGTAAAAACCCTCTTTCGTCCGTTTTCTTCCTTTTTCGCAAACTGAAAAAGCACTCGCATTGTAACATATTCATGCGGGCTTTGTAAATCGTTTCGGCCCTGTCAATCCTTGTAAGGGCTGGAAAAATCGCGTCCTTTCCCAAGAGTCTTCCAGCGCGCCGGAGCGCTGCATGGCCCCTGCGCATGTTTCTCCGCGCTTTTTCTTGTATGCTTCGCCTTTTTTTGATATAATACATTCAAAGCTTGAATCTGGAGGTCTTTTTGTGATGAAAAAAGCCGCTGTCATGCTGCTTTTCGCGCTCGTTCTGCTGGCCGTGGCCCTGCCCGGAGGCGCCGACATGAACCGCTACAGCGTGATGTATCTGGATACATTTGACACCGTGATTTCGCTGATCGGTTATGCACAAAGCGAAGATGTGTTTAACAGATGTTCTCAGGACGTCCATGAAGCCTATCTTCGCCTGCACAAGCTGTTTGACAATTACAACAGCTATGAAGACGAGGGGATCGTCAACATCTATACGCTCAATCAGCGTGCTGCGCAGGTGCCCGTGCAGGTTGATCCCGATCTGTTTGCGCTGCTCCAGTTCAGCAAGAACTATTATGAGACGTGCCAGGGGCAGACCAACATCGCCATGGGCAGCGTGCTTTCCATCTGGCACGATTACCGCGAAGCCGGGCTTGAGGATCCCTCCAGCGCCCAGCTTCCCCCCATGGATGCCCTCACCACGGCAAGCGGGCACATGGATATCGACGACCTCATTCTGGATGAGGAAAACAGGACCGTCTTCTTTGCCGATCCGGATCTGAAGCTCGATGTCGGGGCTGTCGCCAAGGGCTATGCCACGGAACTTGTCGCGAAGATGCTGCTTGAAAGCGAAATGCCCTCCTTTATCATCAGCGCGGGCGGCAACGTTCGCTGCGGCAATCCGCCTGCGGACGGCCGTGCCAAATGGGGTGTGGGCATTCAGGATCCGGACGGCGCCGCGCTGGGGCTGAGCGACTATGTGGAAACCCTGTACCTTGCAAACACATCGGTGGTGACGTCGGGAGACTATCAGCGCTATTACACGGTAGAGGGCGTGCGCTATCATCATCTGATTGATCCGGACACCCTGATGCCGGCCAGCGAGTTCCGTTCCGTGTCCATCATCACAGAGGATTCCGGATATGCCGACATGCTCTCCACAGCCGCTTTCCTCATGCCCTATGAGCAGAGCCGCGCATTCATCGAATCGCTTGACGGCGTGGAGGCCATCTGGCTGTTTCCGGACGGAACCAAGCAGATGACGGACGGCGCTCTCCTGGTCGCCAAATCCGGCGGCGCCACCAATCCATAATCCCTGTATGTCATGCGCGCCTTCCGTCCTTCCCCGGCGGGCAGGGCGCCTTTCAAGCGCCGAAAGCATAAAAGCGCAGCCCGGAAATCCATCCCGGGCTGCGCTCGTCTTTTTAAAAAAATCCCAAAGTGCCGCTGCCGTCGTTTTTCACCCACCGCTCGCGGTAGGTCGGTGCCCTGCGGCCCATTTCTGCCGTCCCCTGGCGTCCAAGACGGGGGCATGACATACGTGAACCGACTCCGGGCTCCAGTTATGAAAATGTAGGAGAAAATACAGACGACTGGCGCACACCCCAGGATATCGGACCCAGCGTTTTGATCCAGCTGGTTTCTGGATTTATTATATCAGCGTCCCGGACGCATGTCAACGCTTTTTTACTCGCTTTGTTCCTGCGTCGGGGGCGTGTCCCGTGGCTCCGGCGGCGTGACATCCACCCCATCCGTTCCCGCCTGGATGCGAACCTCCATGGCTTCTTCAAAAAACGCCGCGGGCACATAAACCACATCGTCCATCGTCGTAATGTACGTATCCACCGGGATGAGCAGGCCGTCACGCTGCCAGGTGATCTGGCTTACGGTATTGTCGCTTGAAATCCATGAGACGGTGATCTTGCTCCCATCTTTTTCAAGAGAGATGGTGCGTTTCACCTGCGTCTCTTCCTCAAGCTCCTCCGTTTCCGCCTTCCATCCCAGAGCCTCCGATGTCTCTACGAGCGGAAGCAGAAGCCTGTCCTCTTCTTCGATCGCGCTGACGTCTGCCTCCTGCCCGTCAACGCGAAGTCGTATCGGGCCGGCCGTTTCCTCCGCGCCCTCCTCCGACTGGGCCGTCGCCTCCGCCGCCGGCTGGGCAGTCGGCTCCGCGGTAGAAGGGGCGACGGTTTCCTGCTGAGCTGTCTGGGGGGTCGGGGTCGCCACCGGGGTGGTATCCGCGCTGCACCCGGTCATGGCCGCGGCTCCGGCCAGCAGGCCTGCCGCCAGAATTGCTTTCTTGCTGCACTTCATGTCGGTTTCCTCCTCAAGCTGTTTTAGAAACTGGGAACGCCTAAAGCATATGCAGCATATGGGTTCATTATGCCAAAGCCGTGGATTCTTTCTACGTGATGATGCGGCACAACCTTTCCCCGGAAAGCGCCGGTGCACCGGTTTTTCTTTATTCCATTCCTCTTACCTCATAACCGGGCCCATTGCGCAGGAATCAATGAGAAAAACGACTGCATCCTACGTTTTTCCAAAAAACGATGGGCGGCATCTTTTCGATGCCGCCTGATCGATTTTAAACCGTGGACCGAGCCGTCTGACAGCCACAACCGCATCCGCATGTGTTGCCATTGCAGCCAAGACCCGTTGTGCTTGCGTAATTTCCGCAGGTACAGCTGACATTCCGCGCGCGCAGCGCATCCTCGTCGCACAGCGCCTGCGGGAAAAGAGGAAGGCTGAAAAATTCATTCCACAATCTATGATACCTGCTTATTCATCGTCTTTCCTCTTCTCCAGAATTATTTGCGAAATCTAAGGATCCACTTTCAACAGATGAAAAGCGGATTTTTTGACCTCTCCCCGTTTTTTCAGCAGTCAGAAACCCCTTTTTTATAGGGGCATGAAAACTTATGGCCGGCCGGCTTTGGGATGCGGTTCACGAATATCAAAGGCCGGATTGAACGCATAAAAATTGCGTTCATTGAGCTCATCCGTTACCCTGCGCAGCGCCTCGCCAAAGCGTTGATAGTGCACGATCTCCC
>DVMG01000122.1 GCA_018715105.1 Candidatus Ventricola intestinavium | reverse complement strand
GCACATCGTCCGCAAAAAATTCCCGGCTGCTCACGCCTTCTGAAAGCACGTCCTCCATGACCGCCTGCATGCAGGAAAGCTGACAGGCCTTCATCTTCTCCCGCATGAGCGCGCCATCCTGCCGGTAGGCTACGCGAATGAGCAGCGCCACAAAGCCGGGACTTTCGCTTTGCCAGAGCGCAGAGGTATGAAACAGCTCGTTCAGCTTTTCCACCGCCGTCCGGTTTCCCTCCTGCACGGCGCGGCGCGCGGCGTCACAGGCCTCCCGCGCGCGCGCTTCGCAGATAGCATCCAGCAGCGCAAGCTTGCTGTCAAAGTGATGGTAAAATCCGCCCTTTGAAAAATGCATCTCGTTGAGGATATCCTGCACGGACGTCTGCTCATAGCCCTTTGTGTAAAACAGCCTTTCCGCCGTGGCCAGCAGCTCTTCCCTGCGCGCATCGCCTTTTTTCACACATTTCACCGGCTTTCATCATGTCCCGTCAGGCGCCGCCCGTCCGTTCCCGTCAGTTATAGAGGATTTCCTTTTGTGTGGCGCGGTATGTCGTTGTCCACAGCTTTTCACGGCTGATTTCCTCGCCGGCTGCATTTTTGTAGACCTTGTAGGTATCCACCACATATCCGGTGCGCTTGGACCGGCCCGCCTTTCGCGTGCCCGCAGGCAGGGATTCATCCTGCACATAGAGCACCTCGTCGGACGGCGTGATGGTTTTAACCGTTTCGGAAAACAGATCGATGGTCTGCCCGTCCGGCAGCATTTCCCCATAAACCTCCACCGTTACCGTCCGGTCGGCGTACCAAGCGACGATAAACACGGGAAACCGGCCGTTGTTGCGGAACACAAAATCAAGGGACGGCCAGTTGACAGTCGCGTCTTCCCCCCGGTTGACGTAAGAAGAGGGCCAGCTGTGCGGATAACGCTCCACAATTTCCAGATCCGCGCGCACCACCGCATTAAACAGCGTGGAGGATGTCTGGCAAACGCCGCCTCCCGTATCATCCACCAGAATGCCCCCCGCGATGGCGCCCGCCTCCCGATATCCTTTTTCGCCGGTGCGCTGGCCGGTGCATTCGTTAAAAGACAGCGTCTCGCCCGGTTTAACCATACGCCCATTGAGCGCGGCAGCGGAAATGCTGATGTTGGTGTTGCGGTCGTTGTCATTGGTGGTGGTGGTGCTGTAGGAAGCGATTTTGCCAAACAGCCCCTCCAGCTGCGCACGGGTGATCCCCGGCTCCACACGGCTTCCCTTCGGCGTGATGACCCGGTCATACGCCCCCTCATCCAGCGCGGCAAGGATATCGCTTTCAAGCTGCTCGCGGTCAATCTGATAACCTGCCTGGGCCTCGGTGAACGTAAATGTGCGGTTGTTGACGTCAAAGGCATCCAGCGTGGCATCCCGGGCTTCCACATCCAGGCTGTCCCCGATGATCGTCACCAGGTCGCTGATCGCGTCGCGGTCATACGTAAAACCGGTTTCAAAGTGCACCCCCTGCTGCCGGGCCTGTGTGATCTGCGCATAGCGTTCCTCCAGTGAACCCACATGCCCCACCGCATACGCCCGTTCCAGCACAACCGGGGTGTCAAAGGATACCGTCACTTCATCGGATGTAATTTTCCAGCGTTTATCGCCCGACGCCACAACGAGCGAAAAGGCGGCGGATGTTTCCTGCTGCCGGGCCGAAAAAAGCGTGCTCGCCTCTTCCATCGTCATGCCGCCCAGATCGACGCCGTCCACCGTCACGCCCGGAAAAAACGTCGTTTGCGCCGCGGTTTTGCTGATGGCGGCATACGTCTCATATGCCGCCATCCGATCCTGATACAGTTTTGCGCCGAAAAGCCAGAGGGCCGCACAGCCCGCAATCACAATCAGCGTCCATACAGGGAACAGTTTTCTCTCCTCTTTTGTGCCCGAACGGTTGAGGCGGATACTGCCCCGCGCAGATTCACGGCGGTCTGATGCCATATTCCCTCTCCTTGATCAAGACAGATTGGTTTTCTCAGGGCTTACGCGCCGCGTCGATGGCGGCAAACAGCTCCTTTTCATTCATGCGGTAGGTCAGGATGTGCAGGCTGTCGGACAGGTGCACGTGATTGACCGCCACGCCGTCGGGAACGCTCAGATCCACCGGCGCAAAATTCCACACCGCGCGCACCCCGCCGCGCACGAGCTCATCGCAGAGATCCTGCGCGCAGGAAGCCGGCACCGCCAGCACGGCGATGTCCACCGTATGGGAATGGAGCCAGGCATCCAGCTTATCCATCGGCTGCACGAGCGTGCCGTGCACATCGATGCCCACCAGCGCCGGTGAGATATCAAACATCGCCTGGACATGGAAACCCTCTTTGGCAAAACCCTCATAGTTGGCCACCGCACGGCCAATGTTGCCCGCGCCCACAATGATGACGTGGTATTGATGATTCAGCCCCAGGATTTCGCCCATGCGCTCCTTGAGATTGGAGACATGGTATCCGTATCCCTGTTGGCCAAAGCCGCCGAAACAGTTGATATCCTGACGGATCTGCGATGCCGTCAGATTCATGCGCTCTCCCAGTTCCTGCGAGGAGATGCGCACAACACCCGCCTTTTCCAGTTCCCTTAAATGACGGTAATACATCGGAAGCCGACGCACAACCGCCTCGGAA
>DVMG01000121.1 GCA_018715105.1 Candidatus Ventricola intestinavium | reverse complement strand
TTCGCCTATCCGCCGACGCTGGTGCCTCAGGTGTTTGACTGGAGCAACTATAAGACCATCATCCTGGGGCAATCGACGGGCTTTGTGGTGCTGGGATCCGGCGGGTATTTCAATTATCTGCGCAACAGCCTCGTCGCAGCGGGCACGGCGTCCGTGCTGTGCATTCTGATGGGCTCATTTGGCGCATACGGCCTGGTGCGCATGAATATGAACGCCAAGGCGAAGCAGAAGATGTCCTTTTGGATCATTTCTACGCGCATGATGCCGCCCATTGCCGCCGCGGTGCCGTTTTATATCCTGTTTCGAAACATGAATCTGCTCAACAACCTGCTGTCCATCATCATCACGTATACCGCCGTGAACCTTCCGTTTGTCATCTGGATGCTGCAGGGGTTTTTCAGGGAAGTGCCTCTGGAGCTGTATGAAGCCGCAAGGCTGGATGGATGCGGCCCTGTGGAATCCTTTGTCAAGGTCATCCTGCCGCTTTCCCTGCCGGGCGTGTGTTCGGCGCTGGTGTTTTCGTTTATCTTCTCATGGAATGAGTTTTTGTTTGCGCTGATTCTGACCGGAGAGGAAACCAAGACGATGCCGGTGGCGGCCGCCAGCATGTGGAGCGCCATTGCCTCCAGGTGGGGCGAGATCGCGACGGTGGGCATCGTAACCATCCTGCCGGTGTTTGCTTTGACGCTTTTTACGCAGAAGTATTTCGTAAAAGGCATGACGTTCGGGGCGATTAAGTGAGTGTGCGGAAAGGAAGATCGTCATGGAAAAAATTCGGGTTGCGGTCATTGGATGCGGCTTTTTCGGCAGAATGCACGCGCAGATCTATGCGACCATGCGCAACGTGGAGCTGGCGTATGTGGTGGATGTCATGGAGGAAGCCGCGCGCCGGGTGGCCGCCGAGGTGCACACGCAGTGGGAAACGGATTACAGGAAGGTGATCGAGCGCGAAGAGATCGACGTGATTGACGTGTGCGTGCCCGACAGCATGCATACGGAGGTCGTTTTAAAGGCGGTCGAGCATCAAAAGCACATTCTCATCGAGAAGCCGCTGGCCGATACGCTGGAAGGCGCGCGCCGGCTTCGGGATGCGTGCCTCCACTATGAAAAAAAGGTCATGGTGGCGCATATCTGCCGCTTTGATATCCGTTACGAAAAGGCCTATGAGGCCATCCGTTCCGGAAGCCTGGGCGAGATCATCTATATCTCCTCCAAGCGCAACAGCCCGACGTTGGGCGCAAAGCGATATGCGAAGCGGTGCAAGCTGCTCACGCATTCGGGTGTTCACGACATGGATCTGATCCGGTGGTTCCTGGGCAGCGAATATGAAAGCGTGTATGCCGTGGGCCGAAAGGTTCGGATGATTCATGAGGGCTTTGAAGACTGCCTTGACAGCGTGCAGGCGATCTTCAAATTCAAAAACGGAGTGACCTATTCGCTTGAAAACACATGGGCGCTTCCGGACAAATATCCCAGCTATATCGACGCGACCATTGAGATCGTGGGCTCCAAGGGCATGCTCTCCCTCTGCTTTGGGGACCAGGGCTATAACGTTTACACCAACGAGGGGTGTGCGCTGGAGGATATCTCTTACTGGACGGAATCCTTTGGCGTGCGCAAGGGGGATCTTCGCCTGGAGCTGGAGCATTTTATCAACTGTGTGCTTTACGATGAAGAGCCGCGCGTGACGGTTCAGGACGGATATGAGGTTGCCTATGCGGCGGTCAAGGCGCTGGAGTCGGTGGAGACAGGGGAGATTGTCAAAATTCGCTGATGAAAGTGGGCGAGGACATTGGACGTTGTTCTGGGATTGGACTTTGGCACGCAGGGGGTAAAGGGTTTCCTGGTGTCCGGGGATGGACAGATGGCATGCTCTGCATTCCGGCATTACGGGTTTTCCAAAAACGAAGGGGGATGGATGGAGCAGGATCCGGACGAATGGGTGAAAGCCGCAGGCGATGTGATCAGCGAAATAAAGGAAAAGGCGCCGGATTCATTTGAGCAGATGGCCTGTGTCGGTCTGTCCGGACACATGCACGGCATTGTGCCGCTTGCGTCCGACGGGACGGTGCTTCATCCCAGCATCCTCTGGTGCGATACACGCTGCGCACAGCAGGCGGAGCGGATGCGCGAATCCTTATCCGAGGAGGTACGGCAGAGGCTTAAAAACCCGTTTGTGACCGCGTACAGCGCCGGAAAGCTGATCTGGCTGAAGGAAGAGCGCCCCCGGGTTTGGGAAAACATGTCGGTGTTTCTCTACTGCAAGGACTTTGTCCGGTATCGGATGACGGGGAAACGGATGACCGATTATTCGGATGCGTCCGGAAGCCTCCTGTATGACTTTTCAACGGATACATGGTGCGCGCAGGCCTGCGAGGCTTTGGGGCTGCAACGGGAACAGCTGCCGCCGATCTGCCCGTCGGCCACGCAGGCAGGCCGGGTGACGGCGGAGGGAGCCAGGCTTTTTCACCTGAAAGAGGGCGTGCCGGTTGCGGTCGGCGCGGGTGACCTTGCCGCCAGCCTGTTTGGAAGCGGCGTTCATTCAGAACGCGATGTGCTCGTGAACCTGGGAACCGCAGGCCAGGTTCTCGCGCTGAGGCCCAGAGGGGAGAGCCGCAAAGAGGGCGGCTATACGTTCAAATTCCTGGATGCGCAGGAGGATATGCTGCTTTACAGCCTTCCCTCGGCCGCGTATTGCGCAAGATGGTATGTCGAGCAGATCTGTCCCTCCTTTGCGCGGGAGGCGGAGGAAAGGGGAATACCGGTCTTTGAATGGATGCATGCCCGCGCGCAGACATCCCCGCCGGGATCCCGCGGGCTTCTGTTTGCGCCCTATCTTTCGGGAACGGGAAGCCCCTACTTCGATGACCGGATCCGAGGCGCATGGATCGGGCTGGACAGCGCGCACCGGGATTCGGATTTCGCCCGATCGATTCTTGAAGGCGTGGCGTTTGGAATCAAGCAATGCGTTGAGCTGGAAGAGCAGGGTGCGGGTTCAAGGCGCGTCTTTTTGACGGGCGGGGGAGCCAGAAGCGGGTTGTGGAGGCAGATCCTGGCCGATGTCCTTGAAAGTGGGGTTTTCTGTCCGCATGTGCCGGAGGCCGCCGGTTTAGGGGCGGCCAAGCTCGCCATGCTTGCATGCGGGATGAGCACAGCGCATATTCAGGTGAAAACAGAGCTTGTGAAGCCCCATGCGATGAACAGGCAGGTATACCGGCAGGCGTATCAGCGATATGTGCGCATCTATGCCGCGTTGAAAAGCCTTTGAAGTTCCCTGCTGAAGATTCAAACCGCCGGATCCTGAATCAGGACGGAAGAGCATTCAGGGACAAGGAGCCGGCCCGGCTGAAAACGGGCGGCAAAAAAGCGCCTCTTGCACGGCACCCTGACCGGGATGCCGCGCAAGAGGCGTTTCCTGCTCAACGAGGAAATCACGGGGACGGCAGGAGGACTCACCCCCGTGACGGGGCTGTTTCAGTTCAGCTCGCTGCTGTTCAGGCAGCCCACAGAGCTGTCTGAAATCTGCACGTAATAAAAATCGCCTGACGTGCCGATGACGCGCACCGCATCGCCCACTTCCAGCATCGCCACCGCGTCAAACGAATCGGAAGGGCGATCCCGAAGCACCACGGACTGCGTGCCGTAGGGGGAGATGACCTGCATGTCATACGTCGCATCCAGCACGCCGGAGTCATCCTCAGAGAGGTATTCGCTCATCATGTAGCCGCTCAAGCTGTTCTGCCCGCCGCCGATATTGACCTCAGACCAGCCGCCGCCCGCATCGGAGACGATCTCCACCTGCGTGCCGCTGTAAAACCGGCCCAGAGAGGCGGAGTCCGTGCTCGGTTCCTCACGCATATTCAGCCGGCTGTCCGGGTCGGAACCATTGTCAACCACCGCGCTTTGTGCCCATGCGGCAGGGCAGCATGCCGCCCATATCGTGACGGACAACAGACAGGCGCCCGCCTTTTTCCATCTCAACATCGCACTCACCTCGTGAAAAGCAGGGCCGCGGCGCATGAAGACGCCGCCCAGGACTCTGCGGCAGGAAAAATTTTCCCTCGCTATAAAAACGAAACGGCCCGCCCAATCCATCCCATAAAATGAAAAAAATTCCGAATCTTTTTTTCCGCCTCTTATTTTACCACGAAGACGTTTTCCATAA
>DVMG01000120.1 GCA_018715105.1 Candidatus Ventricola intestinavium | reverse complement strand
GGGACCGCAGTCCCTTCATGTAAAATCGCCTAAAATCACCTAAAATCGCCGCATCCCGCACGGCGCGCGAGAAGCGGCCGCAGGCCGCTTCTCTGATTCTTTTCCATCCGTATCCGTGCATACAGGCGCAGGAATAGGGAGCTCAATCGTCTTCCTCGTCTTCCTCCGGCAGTTCGCCGTTGTGATAGACATCCTGCACATCGTCAAGATCCTCGAGCATGTCGAGCATCTTGCGGATCTTTTCAACCGTCTCCGGATCGGTGATCTCATTCGTGGTCTGCGGCACCATGGTCAGCTCGGCGCTCAGGAATGTATAGCCGGCTTTTTCCAGATTCTCGCGCACGGAAGAAAAGTCATTCACGGTGGTGGTGATTTCAAAGCTGTCTTCCAGCGCTTCCACATCCGAAGCGCCCGCGTCCAGCGCGGCCATCATCACCTCATCCTCATCCATGCCGGGTTTGCGTTCAAGGACAATCATGCCCACATGGTCAAACATGTAGGAAACGCAGCCGTTGGTTCCCAAGGAACCGCCGTTTTTATCAAAGATGTGGCGGATATCGGACGCCGTGCGGTTGCGATTATCCGTCACGGTGGAGACGATCACAGCCATACCGCCGGGGGCATATCCCTCGTATTGAATTTCCTCGTAATTGACGCTCCCCAGTTCGCCCGCAGCCTTGGCAATGGAACGCTTGATGTTTTCATTGGGCATGTTGTTGGCCTTCGCCTTGGCGATCACATCGCGCAGCTTGCCGTTGACCGCCGGGTCGCCTCCCCCGTCGCGCACGGCAATGGCGATTTCGCGGCCGATTTTGGTAAAGATTTTGCCGCGCTCGGCATCTGCCTTGCCCTTCTTATGCTTGATATTTGCCCACTTGGAATGGCCTGACATAAAAAAACCTCCCGGTTGATTGGACTTCGGCGATTATTATAGCACGTGCCTTGTCTCCCGCGCAACTGCCAGGGCCTAATTTTCCCCCGTTTTCTCAGGTTTTTTCGCAGAAAGGCGGTCAAAAAGGCATGGATTGGGCGCCTTTCCCACGGTCTAGACCGGGCAAAGGCGCTCATATAGTCTTGCGGGGTGAGAAGCCATGGCAATCGCGCTGGGCCTTTTGATGATCGGTGTCATGCTGTGGGCTCCCGGCGCAGTCACCGCAGCGGCGCGCGATGCGCTGCGCGTCTGGGGGCTCGATGTGGCGCCCAGCCTCTTTCCCTATATGGTTTTCTGCCGGCTGATCGCATCAAGGCTTCGGCAAAGCGGAATGCCCGCCATGCCTGCCGCAGCTCTTCTGGGCATGCTGGGCGGTTCTCCATCCGGCGCGGCGGTCGTCTCCGTTTACGGCCGGGCAGGGAATTTGAGCCGCCGGCAGACGCTCATGCTGGCCGCCTTCACGGGAACCATCAGCCCCATGTTTCTGTTGAGCACGACCCAGACCTGGCTTGGAAACGCGCAGATCTGCCGTCTGCTGATGGCGGCCCATGGGGTTGGAGCCCTGTTTGCATGGGCTGTTGCGGCGGTTTTGATCCGGGAGTCTCCCGGCGCGCGGACGCAGGCCGCCCATCCTCTCCAGGACAGCGCCTCTGGAGATCCCATCGCGGAGAGCGTGCAGAGCATCCTGGGGGTGGGGGGCTGCATTGTCTTTTTCAGCGTGCTGGCGGCATGCGTCCGCGTTCTGCTGCCGGGGCTTCCCGCCGCCTCCGGTGCGCTGATTCATGCCGTGCTGGAAATTGCCGGAGGGATGCATGCGCTTTGCACAGCCCCTCTTCCTCCGACGTTGCGCGCGGTGATCATGGCGGCCGCCTCCGGGTTCAGCGGGCTTTCCATCCTGATGCAGAACCGGCTCTTTCTTCGTCCGCTGGGCGTGAGCCTGCGTCACCTGATCGGCTTTGGGCTTGTGCGCGCCGCCGGCGCGGGCGCAGCGATGTGGGCGATGCTCGCGATATTCCCCTAAGCGAGCAGGGTGCGCAGGCAGTCAAGCGCATGCCGCTCCATGCGTGAAATCTGCGCCTGGCTTTTGGAAAGCGCCGCAGCGGTCTCCTTCTGCGTTTTATCCTGATAAAAGCGCAGAAGCAGCACGCTTTGTTCCTCCTGTGTCAGCTGGGCGATGGCCATGCGCAAATCCAGCGCCTCCATGTTGACTCCGTCCGCACCGCGAAGCGTATCAAGCAGGGATTGTCCCTCTTCCTCGCCCGATTCCCCATCAAGCGAAACCGGAGTGCACGCGGCCGCACGCAGCGCGCGCTTCATTTCCCCCAGTATCCACGGCACGGCATAGGTGATCAGGCGGACGCCCTTCCCCGCGTCGTACCGGCGTACCGCCTCGATCAGCCCGAGATAGCCGGCCTGAGCCAGTTCATCGCCCGAGAGCACGCTGCCATAAAAGCGCCTTGCCAGCGCATGCAGCAGTGCGCGATAAGGGGTAATCAGGCGCTCAAGCGCCTGTTGATCGCCCTGCTGGGCCAATGCCAGCAGGCTTTCCTGCGCTTCGGGCATCATGCGGGAATCTCATCGAGATTTTTGCACATCCGCACGACGGTGCCGCTGCCCGGCGCGGAATGAACGGTGAGCTCATCCATGAAGGACTGCATCAGCGCAAACCCCATGCCGGTGCGCTCTTTTTCCGGCTGAGAGGTATAGAAAGGCTGCATAGCCTGGTGAATGTCCTCGATGCCCCGGCCAAAGTCCTCCACCTCCACATCCACCCGTCTGCCATGAAGCGTGGCGCGCAGCACGATGTCGCCGCCGCTTTCACCGTAAGCGTGCACAACCGCATTGGTCACCGCCTCGCTGACGGCTGTGCGCACCTCAGATACAAGGGAGAGCGTCGGATTGGCCTGCATGAGAAAAGCGCTGATGACCATCCGGGCAAACGCTTCGTTTTCAGCAACGGCGGAAAAAGTCAGCTCCATATGGTTATTCATGTGTTTCCCTGCCTCCCAGACGGCTCAATTTGGATGATTCTGTGCAGACCGGCCATGTGAAACAGCCGGTCGACGGGAGGATGAAGGCCGCTGGCACGGACGGTGCCTCCCCTGGCAGCCATCGTCTTATAGCGGCCGATCAGCATGCCGATGCCGGAGCTGTCCATAAAGCTGACATCCGTAAAGTCAAACCTCAGGCACTGGATCTGCGTATCCTGAAGCTGGGCTTCAATTTCCCGGCGCATCGACTCACAAACACAGTGGTCGATCTCTCCGCTCAGGCATACGTTGAGTACATCGCCGTTTTTCATCGTTTTGAGCAAGCCCATCCCTCCTGCGGCCCGTTGATGGCCGTCCGCTTGTTGACATCCATCCCTCTTCTGAAAGCGCTCCCGTTTTTGGATCGAATAGGCCCCCTTTCGGGGATCCGCCGGGGCCGTTTTCCATCTTTACAGTATATGGCAATTGGATACGGATCCATGCACAAAAACACGCATAATTTCGCTATGCCGGGGAAAAACAAGGTCAAAAAGCAGTATGCAGCTGGAGGGTCGGCGCGTGGATAAAAAGAAAAGACGGATTCTGATCATCTGTGGCGCAATTTTGGGCACGCTGCTCGTGCTGATCGTGGCGTTTTTTCTGATTTTTGATGTGGCCCACTGGCAGCGCCTGGATCACAGCAAGCTCAACGCGCTGGCACAGACATCCGCCCTCTACGACGCGCAGGGCGAGCTGATGAGCGAGGTGCGCGGCGTGGAAAACCGAACCGTCGTCAGCCTGGAAGAGGTGCCGCTTTATACGCAGCAGGCCTTTCTGGCCGCCGAGGATCTGCGCTTTTATGAGCACGGAGGGGTGGATATCTACCGCATCTTCGGCGCGCTTCGCAGCAACCTGAAGAGCGGAACGCTGGCGGAAGGGGCCAGCACCATCACCCAGCAGCTGGCCAAGCTGACCCATCTGAGCGCGGAAAAAACCCTGCGCCGCAAGCTGGAAGAAGTTTATCTGGCCTTCCAGATCGAGCGCGATTATACCAAGGATGAAATTCTTGAAATGTATCTGAATACCGTGTATTTCGGCCGCGGCGCCTATGGCATTCAGGCCGCAGCGCGCGCGTATTTCGGGGTGGACGTAGGGGAGTTGACGCTTGTGCAGAGCGCCTCTCTCGCCGCGGCCATTAAGGCGCCGTCCGCCTTTGCACCGCATACGGATCCGGAGTCCAATAAATCCCGGCGAACGTATATCCTCAACACCATGGCCGAAAACGGCTTCATCACCCAGGAGGAATGCGACGAAGCCAAAGCGCAGAGCGTCTGGGTGATCGCCCAGCAGGAACAAACCGAGGTATTCAGCTGGTATGTGGATGAAGTCATCCGCGAGAGCCAGGATCTTTTGGGGCTGTCGGCCGATGAGGTGATCAGCGGCGGATTCCAAATCTACACGGCCTATGATGCCGGCCTGCAGGCCATTGCGGACGGCCTGTACGAAGATGCCAGCTATTTCCCTGCCAATGCTTCCGACGGCACGCCCATCCAAAGCGCCATGGCTGTGCTTGACACACAGACCGGCGCGATCCTGGCGATGGTCGGCGGGCGGGATTACACCGTGCGCCGCGGCCTCAATCGCGCGACGCAGATGCGCCGCCAGCCGGGCTCTTCCCTGAAGCCGCTTTCCGTCTATGGCCCGGCTCTGGAACTGGGGTATACGACAGCCTCTGTGCTGCTGGACGAAAAGACGAATTTTAACGGCTATACCCCCAAAAATGCAGGAGACCGCTATTATGGGCGCGTCACCCTGCGTACCGCGGTCCGCAACTCGCTCAATACCACGGCAGTGCGCCTGCTGGAAGAAATCGGCATTGATGCGGGCATCGAATATCTCAACCGCATGCACATTCCCACCGAGGACAGCGACCGGAATCTTTCGCTTGCGCTGGGATCGATGACCTATGGCGTCACCCCGGTTGAGCTGGCGGCAGCCTACGTGCCCTATGCCAACGGCGGTGTTTATCACGAACCCTACTGTGTGGAAAAAATCGTGTCGGCGGATGGCAGCACGGTCTTTCAGCGCGAGATATTCAGCGAACGCGTGATTTCCGAGCAGAATGCTTTTCTGATGACGTCGCTTCTTCAGTCCGTCGTCTCCAACGGAACAGGCACGCGCATGCTCGCCGCCAACACACCCGTCGCGGGCAAGACCGGCACGGTCTCCATGACGGGCGGCAACCGCGATATCTGGATGGCCGCCTATAATCCCGAAATCGCTGTCGCCACGTGGATGGGCTTTGACCAGACGGATGCACAGCATAAAATCCCCAACGGCATCACAGGAGGCAGAAACACGGCTTCTCTCACATCTGCTTTCTTTAAGCAGGCGTATGCCGACAGGGATAAGCCCGATTTCACCCAGCCGGATGGAATTGTGTGGCTGACGCTTGACCAGCGCGCCCTGACCAGCCGCGGCTCGGTGATGCTCGCCAGCGATTCCACCCCCAAAGAATACCGCCTTACCGAGGTTTTCACAACATCCAACCGTCCCTATGCCGTGTCGGATGTCTGGGAAGCACCGTCCGCGCCGTCTTCCTTCTACGTGGCGCACAACGCTAGCGGTTATCCGGAGCTGCACTTTAAGGCGACATCGTCTGCCCGCTACCGCATCCAGCGCGATGCCGTCGGGGAATCCGTCATCCTCACGGAGATGATCGGTCAGAGCGGACAAAACCTCACCTACACCGATTCAAGCGCCGTGCCCGGCGTGCTCTATACATACCGCGTGATTCCGATTCACGAAGAGCTTCTGCAGCAGGGCGTCTGGCTTGAGGGCGATCAGGCCGTGCAGCTGGCCCAGGTGGCCAGCAGCGGCGGCTTCCTGGCCGGGCTGCGAAGCCTGATCCCGGCGCTTTCCTTCGGCGGGCAATAACCCGGCATGATGCCGGCTGCATTCCCAGCAAAATGCTGGAAATCCCACGCCCGAGGCCGAAACCGCGCAAAGGCTTATGGCTATTGATAACAAAAGAACAAAAGAAAAGAGCGCATTTGTCTTCCGCTCTGCGGACGGCCTATGCGCTCTTTTCTGCCCGGCATCGGTTCAGGCTTCAATCTCTTTGAGCTTCTCATCGATTTTTTCCGGCGTGGCATAGTTCAGCGGGGAAAAGAAGCCCTTTCGGGAAGTGTGAAGCCGCTCTTTTGCCTTTTCCAGATCGCCGCTCTCTATGTCATAAAGCGCCAGAAAAT
>DVMG01000019.1 GCA_018715105.1 Candidatus Ventricola intestinavium | reverse complement strand
ATGCCCGGTATCCCGTCCCCGCGCTGGCCGTCAGCCCCTTCACCGTTTTGGTGTATCCGCCGCCGCCTCCGCCTCCCCCCTCTCCCCATCTTCCGTTCCCTCCGGCGCCGCCGCCGCCCACCAGAAACACGTCGATCGTCTTCGTGTAGGAGAATTTCAGCGTTCCGCTCGTCTTCAGGTAGAGGTACCAATAGCCCCCGCTGAGCTTCGTGCTCGATGTCCCCGTGTATGTGAAAGCCGGGATCTTCGTCGCCATGCCATTCCCTCCTTATGTCTTGGTGATCGTCAGCGTCGTCCCGGAGAGGGTAAACGTCACCCCCGCCGGCCCCGTCGCGCCCTGGGGGCCCTGCGGGCCGGTGTCCCCCTTGTCTCCTTTGTCGCCCTTGGGCCCCTGTGCCCCCGTTTCCCCGGTGGCTCCCTTAGGGCCCTGCGCGCCTGTTGCGCCGCGCGGGATGCCAAAGAGAATGATTTTTCCCGTCTCATTCTCGGCGATCACCGCGGTTGCCTGACTTCCTTCCGAAAGCGTCGTGGCCTTCACCGAAAGGGCATCCACCTTTGCGGCGACCTGGTTGGCGTGCTCTGCGGCCGTGTTTGCCTCGCCTGCTGCCGCGGCGGCCTCTCCTGCTGCGTATTCGGCGCTGTCTCCCGCCTCATTTGCCGCCTCTGCTGCGTCCTGTGCTGTTTGCGCGGCCGTATGGGCCGTCTCTGCCGCCGTCCGGGCATTTTCTGCGGCCTTGCATGCCTCTTCGGAGGCATCCAGGGCGTCGGTTTTCGCCGTTTCAGCCTCTTCAGCCGCCGCATTCGCCTCGCTTGTGGCTCTGTTCATCGTCGCAAGCGTCAGATTCACCTCGGCAACCAGCACATCCCAGGCATTGGCCTGAGCCGGGGTCACCCGGCTGCTTGGGGCCGGGCGCCCGATCGGGGAAAACGCCGCCACATAGCAGGTTTTTGCCCGGCTCGCCTGACCGTCCGCGCCATGGCTCACATAGATATACGCCTGAACCGGCGTGCTGCGTGTCAGATAGGAATCCGGAATATCAGCCAGCCACGCATCCTGCTCCGCATCATAGGTGGCCAAGCGCGTCTCCGTCTGTTCATCCCCTGCATAACTGTACTGAACCTGTACGCTGACCTCTTCCCCGGAGAGAAAATCATCTCCGTCCGCAAATCCTTTGGGAGCCGGCAATCCATGCATCCTGAGCCGCTGCCCCGTGTCGTATTGGAATACGCCTCCTACAGCGGCGGTCCCTCCCTGCCGCGTATCAAAGCTCGCCTCGATCATCGTCGTCCTTCTGTGTCTCCTTTCGCTCTGCTTGTCCGCATGGCCGCATGCAGATCCTCTTATTCATTTTTTCAGTTTGCTTGCCAGGCCGGCCACTGCGCTGGCAGCCTTGTTGATGACGTCCTTTACCCCGGAGGAAGACCGCGTCTTCGATGAGCCTCCGCCCGTTGATGTTGTGCTTACGGTGTCCGTTGAGCTCGACGAATTGGATGCCTGTGTGCCCGTCGTATGTTGGGTGCCGGTCTGCGTGGCGATGCCGGATGTGCTGCTTGTGCCGGACTGTATCCCGTCCGTATTCTCCTTCTGCGTGCTTGCCGTGTTCTGCATGCTGCTCTGCTCACCGCTTGTGTGCGTGCTTCCCGTCTGTGTCTGCGTTGCTGTCTGTGTGCCGGTGTTCGTGGTCTTCTGTCCCAGTGCGGCAGAGATCGCCGTCAGGTACTGGCTGTCTCCTCTCTGACGCTGCTGCTCCTTGAGTTCCTGCACCTTGGCCGCCAGTCTTTGGGCATAATTTTCCCGCAGCCTGCCCTGTGTCTGGGCATTCTGGTCGGCAGCCAGCGTGATCTGCCGGTGAATCTGTTCGGTTTTCCGCGTGTTTTCATCCGTCAGCTCGCGAACCGCCTGTGCCAGCGCTTCTCCCTGTTCGGCCAGCGTCTGCAGGGTATAGCTGCTGCGGCCCATCCCTCTTGCCAGCGCATCCGTCTCGATGTCTGCCCGGCCCTGCCGGTAAGCCGCATTCTGCGCCGCGATATCCCGCCCCAGCAGCTGTGCCAGGTTTTCAATCTCCTGCTCTCGGCCAAGTCTGGCCGCTTCATATTCTTGCTGGCTTTCTTCAAGCTGCGCATGGAGCACCGGGGCAAGCAGGTTTTCTGCGTAGGTTTCGATCTGTTCATCGGTCATCTGCTGCGTGAGCCCGGAGAGGATGCGCTCGAGCATCTCTTCATCCAGCACCTTCTGGGTGATGCTCTCGCTTCGGCTTGTGCTCTCGCTTTGGCTCCGTCCGGTGTTTGTGCTCGTGCTTGTACTCTGTCCGCGGCTGGCGCTCTGGCTTGTCCCCACGCTCGTGCTTTGGCTGTGGCTTTCATTTCGGCTTGTTCCCTGGCTGTAGTTTTCGCTCCGGCTGGTGCTTTCGCTTATGCTCTCGCTTCGGCTTTCGCTGCTGGCGCTTGTGCTGGAGTGGCTTGTCGTCGTTCTGCGTGCCATGTCATTCCTCCTTTTGTTTTTCCCGCTGTTCTTCCTGCTGTGTCACGGTCAGCCTTGCCTCCAGCGCATCCAGGCGGCGTTTGATCCTGGCCAGCTCTTCCTCTTTCTGCCTGTCCGCGTTCCATCCTGCCATGCAGTCTTCGCGGAGAAACCGCGCAATCTCACGCAGATACCCGGCCACATCCTCCCCCTGCATCTGCGGCACTCTGGGTTGTCTGTACGCCATGTTTCATTTTCCTCCCCGCATGTTTTCTCTTCATCGTTCATCATGGGTGTATTCGATCTGGATGCCTCCGTATATTCTCCAGCCCGCGTTGCGGGTCTGGCTGTGAATGCCAAGCCGCATGCGCATGCCCGTGAGCTGCACCTTGACGCGATAATCCCGTCTCGCCTTGCCAAGCAAAACCGTGCGTGTCTTTTCTCCCCGTTCGGTCGACACCGTCACCTCAAGCGGCACACCTTCCTCATCCGCCTCTGCGGTGAAGCGCAGCACAAAGTCGCTCTTCTTTCTTTCCTTAATCAGATCCAGCCAGGGCGTCACCCAACTGCATTCCATGGTTCCCTGCACATAGCCTGCGGCCTGCGGATCGTTGTAGCGCATCACCTCATAGGGGCTGGCCGCGTCGGTGTAATACACCCTGCCTCCAACGGAAAAGAAGTCCTTCACCCGTATTCCCGTTCGCAGCATCAGCGTACCCCGCTCGGTGTCATATTCGATCACCGTGTTGTTCTCTGCGATGACGTCGCCCTCTTTCTCCCGGACGCAGAGCGCCAGATAATATACGTGGTTGCATATGCAGGCCGTCGCCAGCTCCTGCGCATTGCCGGCGCGCATGCGCATCGTGTCATGGAGCGCATCGCGGGAGAGCAGCCGCAGAGTTGTTCCGTCATAGAGCCCCAATCCGCTCTGCGCCAGAAAGAGCATGTTTGTCCGGTCCGTGCATACGGTGCGCGCCTGCAACGGTCCGTCGGTGCCGTATGCCTCGCTGATCGTAAAGCACGATGGATCCGTTCCGCGGATTTCAAAGACGGTGGAGGGTTTGATTGCCAGCAGGTATCCGCCGAATGTATGAAGCGCCAGAAACGATTCTCCGTCCCACGTCGGCTGCCCGATCACACCGCCTCCCAGCTGCGGTGTATCCGGCATGCCCGTCCAGTCAAACGGATTGTACGGCCGTGAGTAAAACACATGATCCGGATATCCCGGCGCACCCGTTCCCCATATGCGCTCTGCATACCGCCCCAGCACCGCAAAGCGCACATCGCCGTATTCATCCCCGATGGCGAGCGGCTTTTTTTCCACGCGCAGGTCGCTTCCGTATACGGCGATCATCCCGTCCTCCGCGTTTGAAAGGATGAGGATATCCACCGTTTCTCCATTTTCTGCAGTCTCATAGGTCACATAGCTCCACATGTCGCTCCGAAACCCTTCCGCACGCTGGATCCATCCCTCCGTGCCCAGCGTGTATGTGTAAATGGCCCCGCCGGCTGCAGCCACAAATACATCCGGATCATCCGGCCTTGTGCGCCGGTAAAACCGCGTCAGCGTCCGGATGGGTGCGCCCAACGCAGGAAACGCGCGGCTGGTTCCGTATGCCGAGGCCAGCAGGCCTCTTTCCGTGCGGATGTTCTGCGCCCGATAAGCGCAGTCAGCTGCCGTATTCGTGTCACCGGCAGACTGATCAATTCCCCTGGGTACGGGAATGCTCCATTTTCCCTGATAGCTGCTCTCCCTGACTGCCATCGCTCCACCTCCTGCTTCTTGTATCTATCTTCCACCGTCTTCCGGCCCGATTTATCCCGGAAATACACCCTCCGATCCGGATCTTGTTCTGCAAATCCTTTTCGCAGCTTCAGCCTCGTGCGCATAGCCGCAAGGTTTACAGCCTTTTGCCGGGGATGCATCCGGCAGGATGCCGGTTTCCGTTTGTTGCCATACGCATTACTTTCCTCCGGGACAGGCGATGCTTTTCCAGGAATTGTGAGAATCTTTTTTCCCTCTTCGGGGGAAGAAAAGCGTTTTGTCAACAGCCAGCAATCGGCATCATGCCGGTTTGTTGTTTCTCCCGGTCTCCTCTGCGGCGCTTCGTATATCCGTTGCTTCATAGAGGTTTCTCAGGCGCGTTACGCCGCTTTGCCCCTCCCGCCGTAGAGATTGCATCTGCTGCAGAAAACTCCTGAAAAAGAATTGCGCCCGATTCTGTTTGGCCAGGTTTCCGCTTGAAAGATGACGGTAACAAATGTAATCCGCCAGCGCCGCGTGTGCATATTCCGGCATCTTGGGTTCGTCTGTCTCTTCCCGCATGTCCGGCCAGAGGATTTCACACACGGCCGAAAGCGTCTTTTCCTTTTTTCCGGTTCGGATGCTTCCCCCTTCTGCCTCTTGGTCGAAAGGAATGCGCATCCCTTTTTCATCCCGAACCTCCACCACCCTGACGATGTCCATCCCCGTCAAGACCGCACGGCCGTCCCGGTCGGTGACAAGCATGCGCACCGCTCTTGGCCGGATGTATTCGCGCATGGCAATGGCATAGCCCATGTTCGCATAAAGACGGAACAGTTCGTCGTATTCGCCGATGTCTTCCGGCGCTTCATCCAGCATCTTCAGGGCTAGCAGCTTGATCCTTCCAAGCGTCATCCAATCATCTCCCTGCATTTTTGCCGCCGTCACCGTGTGCCCGGTCCCCCAGCACACCCGTGTTCTGGAGGATTTCCAGCAGCGGCTCGGGCATCTGCACGCGCTGTCCGCGCATGAAATAAAAGCCAACCCCATTGAGTCCCACAAAGATCACGTCATCTCTGCTCCCGGGCACAAGCGACAGCATCGTCTCGATGCGGCGGCACCCGGCGCATCCCGCGTCCGCCAGCAGCCGGTTCATATTTTTAAGCGTTTCTCCGCATTTGCCGGCCAGCGCCGTGCTCGTGTTTTCCATGCTTTTGGTTGTGTTGATCATCGTCTTCGCTCCTTTTCTGGCCTCTGTCCATTCGTTCTGTGGTTCGCCCCGCGGCATGCTCAGGCCCCCTTCCCCTCCAAAAGAAAGAGGAAGAGGGCGCATCCGCATCATGCCGTAAATCCGCACTCAATGCGCACCGCATATTCCGGCTGAAGCAGTTTCACGCCAAAGCCGTCCATCTTCCATCCAACGGTGGAAATCTGGTCAAGCGGGTCAGCGGTTCCCGCGCTGCCCGCGGGCTTTACGATCACACGCGGCCTCGCGCCCCGCAGGCTGGTCACGCCGTAGGCATACTGCCCCAGCACGATCACGCTTGCCACGTCATATTTTTCCTCGCCTCCTGAAATCGCCGCGCCCGCGCCTTCGAAGATCTTCGCCTCGGTCGTTTCAACCAGCCGGCATCCAAACAGCCGCCCTACCTCTCCGGTGTAGATGTTCTCCCTGTCCTGATACTGGCTCACTTTGATAAAGGCATCATCCTCCTGCAGGTCGTACATCGTATCCGGTCCGACGATGGCGATGTAGTATCCGCCAAACGTCTGTGCATGGTTTTTCTTGAGCATCTTTACAGCGCGGCGCAGCTCGCGGCTGGTCAGCCGGTCTTCGCAGGTCAGCGCGGCACGGCTGGTCTTGCCTCCCGCATAGATCACATTCGTGCAGGTGGCCAGCTCTTCGCGCACCACGGCGTCGATGCTGCGCGCTCCCGCATCGCCAAAAAGCTTTGTCTTGCGCATAATGTTCATGTCAAGATGCGTCAGATCGAGCTTGTCTGTGCATCGGGCGTATTCGCCATACTGCTGAAGCTGCACCGTCACTTCGGTTTCGGCCAGCATCACGCTGTCTCCGGGATTGCCTTCGTCGAGTGCCTTGGTGTTCGTCTCCAGCGGGATGAGTTTGCGCATGTTCATCACAAGGCCGCTGTTCGGAGGCATCCGGTGTTCATCGCCAAACTGCAGATGCACCAGCTCCGGCTCAAATGTGCGCAGCAATTCCCGGTTATAATAGGTCTGCATGCCCGGCGTCAGGCCGGTGCTGCCCGTCATGTTCGTGTCTTTGCTTGTGTAAGCCATGTTCTTCCTCCTGTTCTCCTGTTGGTATGTCTTCCAAAAACAGATCTCTTTTCCGCGTTTTTCTTGCCAAAATCCGGGCGGTTTTTTCTTCCTGCCTTATGCGTCTGTGGATGCCGCCCGCCGTTCCTTCCCGGATAGGCCTGTGCCGCTGTTTTACAGCCGCACGCGCTTCCCCTCCATCACCGCCTCACGCGCTCTTTTTGAAAAGGCGTCAAACTGCGCGTCCGTCATGTGTTCAATGCGGTTTTCCCTTGGGGCCGTCCCTGCCGCGGTTGCGCGGGTCACGGGCACGCCGCGCCTGCGTGCGGGCCATGCTGCCTGCCCATCGTTTCTTTTCAAGTAAGCGCAGGCCGCGCGCACAACGCCGTGTCCCACCGCGATGTCGCTCCTCACCGCCTCATCCTGTGTGAAAGCCTCCAGTTCCGCCGTCGTCCATCCGTCTTCAAACAGCTCTGCCAATCCCTGACGAATGGCTTCGATCTGCTCCTGTGCCTCATCCGCGTCGTCCGCTTCCCGCTGCATCTGTGCTGGCTGTGCCAGGTTTTCCTCAAGGTCATTCACCGTGACCTCTTCCTGAGGCATGTCCATCCGTTCTTCCGTCTCCATCATCATGCGTTTCCCCCTTTTCTGTGTGTTTGTTTGTTCTTCATGCCGGTTGGCTCCTGTCAGGCGGCCATAGGCATCCCCCCTTCCTCATGTTCTTTCCAGCCCGTCCGTTCGCTTTCTATTGGGGCGGCCCGGCGTGTTCCTTCACGGCCCTGAGCACGCTCGCCTTGGTCCTTTGCCCCTCCATCAGCCGGATCACCGCCTCAGGCGGCAGGGGCTGGCCATATTCGGCGCAGATTTTGACCACCTGCATCAGGAATTCGTTGTCGGCCTGAATCTGGCTTGGATTGTTTTTTTGCACCTGCACGCGCACCGTGTAGGCCGGCCGCGGCAGAGCATCCCCGCTCTTTTCCGGAGCGATCAGTTCGATCACGCGCTCGCGCATCCCCCCGGCCGAATCCCATCCTCCGATAATGCGCAGCTTTCTCCCCGGCTCCAGGTATTCGCTGAGCACCCAGAGAATCTGCTCCACCATCTCCCGGAAAGCGTCCTTGAATCGCTCCGTATGCCAGCGCGTGATCTTGCTTCCCGCTTCCTGCAGGGATCGGATCGCTGTCCCGGCGGTCACACTCAGTCCGCCTTCTCCACGCGCAAACTGATTCTGTCCGCAGTCCTGCTTCATCGTGTCCGCCATGTACTGCATCATCTGGTAAATCTGTCCGTTGAGCGGCTGTGCCTGGACGGTCTGCATCACCTCTCGGATGTCGTTTCCGTCCCATTCAATGATCGTCCTGCGCATGTCGGCCACGTCTTCCACGTTGATGCCGCTTCCCCGGCGCACAAAGTGGCGCTGTACGCTGCTCTCTCTGGCATTGTCGTCGATGTATTTGGCATATCGGTCGATGGCCTGCTGCGTTCCCGCGTAATCATGAATCAGTCCCGTGCCGAACGGTTTTTTCCAAACATCGCGGTACTTGTAGAGGATAAAGGGATACTGCCCGTGCGCATAAACACCGTCCTGATAGCCGCTTTCCTCCGTGCCAAATCCCGTCTCCGTGCTGTAAAGCAGGGCATGTCCCGCCATCTGCGCCATGTGCACGTGCGTGCGGCGCCTGCGCGCGTCATATCGCTTGTACCAGAATTCGATCAGCGTCGTCTTTTCATCCCCGTCCGGCGCTTCAAGCAGCGCCCCCTCTCCCTGCATGGCATAGGGATCCGAACCTATATACCCCCGTGCCTGCGGGTAATGCTCCTGCACCCAGGCCACGGTCGTGTGCGTCACCTTGAAGCATCCGCGCCCATCCTGAATATTCTCATACATCGGGTCGGGGTAAAAGTCCTCCGGGTGCCAGGCAAGCACGTTCACCATGCCCTCGCCTTCTTCCATGTCGTCGTCCCAGTAAACCTGCGCCACCCCCGTGCCCGTCACCACGGCATCCTCCATCAGCGCCTGGTATTTGCCCGGCCATCCCGCATGGTAGAGCACAAAGCTCACCACATCGCTCATTTCTTCCGCGCTGGCCGCGGTCTCCTCGCGTTCGGGAACCATCACCGCTTCAGGCATGTTGTCCGTCTGGTCGGCGATCATGTTGTCCACACAGGAGTTGAGCGTGTTGCTGCTGGGCGACGTCGCGCTCTGTTCCTCATGCCGGCGCTGGCGCATCGCGCGCGCCAGACGCATCTGTTCGTGATCCTCGCGCAGTTTATCGTAAAAGAAGTCAAACAGCGCGTATGCGCGATGCACCAATTCCTTTTCTCGTGCGCTCAGCGGCTGCTCGTAAATCACCGTGCCTTCCCGCGGCGCAAGCTGGGCATCGCCTGCCTGTTTCCGCGTTCGGCCCTCCCTCCTGAGCATTTGTGTTCCGTCCTCTCCTTTCTCCTAAATCAAATTTTCCCGAATTTCGTCCAAAATGCTGTGCTTTCCGTTTTCTCCGTATGCCGTCGCTTTTCCTAAGCAAGCGGATTGAACTCCTTCCGTGTCCTGGGCCGGGTATGCCTCGGTGCAATCGGCCGGCTCATCAGAAAGTAACGTGTCTCGTCGTAGATGTGGTCTTCTCCTGCCGTGTCAATGTCCTCCGGCCGCCTGGCGTCGTAGACCAGTGAGGGGATGGTGCGGATGAAATCCCGGCAATTAGCGAACACATAGAGCATCGGCCTGCCGTCTTCCCCAAATTTGAGGCGTTCGTGCAGCTGCATCTTTCCCGGCAGGCGTGTGTTGTCCCCCTTGCGGAAGACAACGCCGGAGAAGACCTGGCGGATCTGCTCTTCCACGCTTGTGCCCCGGCTCCTGTCCCAGATGGCTGGATCCGCGATCCCCGTGATGTGCAGCCCTTCTTGAAATTCCGGCTCCATCAGTCCAGCCAGCATTTCTGCGATCTCGCCGGGCGGGCGCATGATGCCCGTGTTGGCCTCTCCCGGCACACAGCCATAGAGCTCCTTGTAGCGGTATACGCGCCCTTCTTCGTCCACCGCCCAGACGCCGAATGAAAAAGGCCGCGTGTATCCGTGGTCAAAGCTCACATAGCGCGGCCAGTGCAGGGGAACAGCGAAGGGGCGGATCACATGCGTATACCGTCCGTCATCGTAATGCGCCGGATCATCCGTGAATTCGGGAAATGCCTGCCCGTCAAAGGCGTCCCATTTCCCCAGCAGCAGCGCTTCGCGCAGGGCGCGCGGCTTCTGCTCCAGCTCAATGATGTAGTCCCGCGTGATATGCGGGTTATCCATCGCCGTTGCGGGGATGTATTCAATCCGGCGAATGCCCGCTCTGCCCAGCAGATCGCTCTCCACCGGGATTTCCGCCACCCGTTCTCCTGCCCTGGTGCCGTCTACAAACCGCGTCTTCACCCACGCATGTCCCGGCCCGCCAGGGTTGCTTGCGCACCGCACACACGGTGTGATGCCCAGCTTTTTTTCCGCTCGCAGCCTTGTGCGCAGGTAGTCGTACATGGGCTTTGTAAAGTGCGTCAGCTCATCAAAATACAGCCAGTGGATCTCCGCTCCCTGGTATTTGAGCAGGCCTTCCCCCTCGTTGCTCAGGTGGCAAAAGTGGGCTACACTGCCGTTGGCAAATCGCATCTCATGTGTGCTGGCCGTGTATCGCCCCAGCGCGGAGGGCACAATGGCCTGCATCGTGCGTACAAGCGTCATCTCCAGTTCCGGATACGTCCGCCTGAACAGATAGGCATGCGTGCCGGGGTATCGCAGGCAGCGCAGGCATGCGTCCCAGCAGATGGCGTAGCTCTTTCCTCCCCCTGCCGCCCCGCCATAGAGCACCTCATCCGCCTCGCTGGCGTGAAAGCGCCTTTGTTTTTGCGTCGGTCTGTAATCCAGTTCAATCTCCATCGGATTCCTCCATGGTTCTGGGCATCCCCAGTTTCGGCGCCCCGGCCGCAAATGTGATGGTAATCTCCTGCCTCGTCTCTCTGGGCGTGCGTATGCCCGCGCGGTCAAGGATGTCCTTGGCTGCTCTCTGGCTGACGGAAGACCGGCTGTCTTCCTCCCGCAGCAGCTGTGCCTGTTTTCGGGCCGCTTCCTCAGCGCTCTCGCTTACGCAGATCTGCGCGCGCAGCTTGGCTGCTTCCGCGCGCCTGCGGTAGGGCTCAAGCCGTTTGGGGTTGCTTAGCACGGATCTGACCTGCCACGTCTGCACGCCCATGCGTTCGGCAATTCGCTCGGCCTCTTCTCCTTCCTCAAAGTAGGCGCGCACGGCTTCCGCCTTCATGGCCTCCGTCATCTTTGCCACATGCTTCCTCCTTTCCATAAAAAAGAGCGGGCCGCCGCGCTTCGGCTTGACGCCTCTCCATGGAGCACGTCTGTGCCGTAAGCGGCCTGTCCGCTTCCTGATTTGTGCGGCAGCGCCGCACTTTGGGGGCAAAAGAGCATGAAAAAAGCCGCTCCCTGTGTGAAGCGGCTCAGCTTGTCGGCATGATTTTTTGTAAGAGGCCTTTTTTGAGAAAAAGCTTCTTTTTTCTCCCCCTTCCGGAGGAGAAAGCCCTTTTGCCGGTCATCTGAGCCGTCTCTTGGCGAGTGGCTTCCTTCTCTTTTGCTGATGATATCATATCACACGTTCATTCCCTTTGGCAAGATGACATTTTTCGACATTTCACGTCATTTCGCGTCATCCGCCGGCGCCGTCCTTTTCCGTTTCCCGTCCTCCGTCTCAATCTCCTTCCTGTATCGCATGCACTGTCGTTCACTGCGCTCCAATGCCTGCGCCACTTCGTCGATGTCCAGCCCACCGAGGTAATACAGCACACAGAATGTATATAGATCGGGCCGCATCTGATCCAGGCTCTTTCTTGCTTCGTCGTCATACCGGCGCATCAGTTCACTTTCCCGTTCGATGATCCGCTTCAAAGAATCGCGCCTGGCGATCAGCGTGTCCAGCCCTCCCGGCAAGCCTCCCCTGGCGCGGGGCATTCCGTCCATCAGAGCGCCGTGCGCCGCTTCCGGATCAAGCGCTTTCAGCCTTTCTCCCAGTTCGCGCACAATTCTCACCTGAGCGCGCACACGCAAAAGCGCCTTCTTCTCCTTTTCCTTCATGCTCCATTTCCCCTCCGTGTCCGTTCATCCTTTCCCCAGCTTCTCCTGTTCCGCCTTTTTCA
>DVMG01000119.1 GCA_018715105.1 Candidatus Ventricola intestinavium | reverse complement strand
TCCTCCGGCTGGACGCGCGGGCTGATGATGGCCTCCGCCATGGGCGTGCTGATGGGCCGGAAGCTGGCCTGAGGAGGCCGCGGGGAGGAGCCGAAACGATTCACAGAAAAAAGGAATAAAAAGCGGCAGCCCTTGTCTTCAAAAGAAGAAGGCTGCCGCTTTCTGTCTGGTTTTTCGGAAGGAGTCCGGCGTCTTATTTTCTGTGAAACCGGATTTCCGACGGATCGTTGTTCGGGTTATCCTTGCCCGGATTGCCCTGCGGCTTGACGGGAAGAATGGACAGCAGGCCGGCCATCGCATCGGCCGCGCCCTGCGTATCTGGCACCGTCTGCATCAGCCCCGTGCACTCTGTGGCGCTTTGCACATCATCCGGCACGAAGGAAAGCTCGGCGGCAAACTCCTGGTGCCGCGGCGGATTCCAGCGCCATGAGCAGGGGTTTTCTCGGCTGTCTGTAAACATGATATCGCCTCCCAGAGAATGATCTCTCCGTTAGGATGGCGAAAACAGAGGCTTTGATGACTGGAAAATGCATGTTGACAGCCCCTGCCAGATTCAGGGGACAAGCAGGGCGCACAGCGCCGCGGGCAGCGGCTCGTCAAACTCCAGCCGGGCGCCGGTGATCGGCTGCGTCAGGACGATGCGCGCCGAATGAAGCGCAAAACGGTCGGGAAGGCCCGCAAGCGCGCGCCCATAGAGATAATCACCCGCCACCGGGCAGCCGATATGCGCCAGATGGACGCGGATCTGGTGCGTGCGCCCGGTTTCAAGCCGAAGGCGCAGAAGAGCGCGCGCCCCGCAGACGCGCTCGACGCGGTAGTGCGTGACGGCGGGGCGGCCATCCGGCCGCACCATGCGCCGCGCCCCGGTGCCCGCGCGGGCAATGGGCGCATCGATCCTGCCGGATTCCTGTGCGGGAATTCCATCGGTTACGGCGAGATATTCACGCTCAAAACCGCCTTTGTGCAGCTGCGAGGCGAGCAGGCGCTGCGCGTGCGCGTGACGGGCGACGCACAAAAGGCCGCTTGTGCCCTTGTCAAGCCGGTTGACCGGATGATAGGAAAACGTGCGTGCATCCTCTCCGAGCTCGGCGGCCAGCCGTTCGCGCAGGGTGTCCGTGCGGATGTGCGAACCGGGCAGCGTGGCCAGGGGCGCATCCTTGCAGGCGATGAGCATGTCTGCGTCGATGTAGCGGATGAGGGAAGAAGGCGCGGGGCAGGCATCGGCGCCGTTGTCAAGGCAGAGCTGCAGCGTCTGCCCGGCGCGCAGAATGCATCCGGCGTGCACGGGCGCGCCGTCAAGCAGGATGGCGCTGCGCGCCTTCAGCCGCCTGAAGGCATGCGTGCCCAGGGAAAACTGGCGCGGCACGACGCTTCGCACCGCGCGCCCTTCGTCTTCCTGCGTGGTTACATAAGTAAGGATGCGCATGATAGCCTCCGGAGATGTTGGATTTGCGGATGGGGATATCCTCATTATACCACTCTTTGCGGTCAATTGACAAAGCGCGCGGTGTCGGGGTACAATGATGCTGAAAAGCGGGCGGCTGCGCCCGAAAAACCATTTACGCTGTCATGAGAAACGGAGGACGACGATGAACGCGGTCACCGCATTTGAAAATCGAAGGGATGCGCTGTGCGCCCAGCTGGAGAGCGCGCAGGATGCGGCGCAGGCCATCGCCGCCGCGACGATGACCCTGGAGCAGATCGCATGCGACCTGGCTCAGGACGAGCCGGATGACAAAATCCGCCAGCGGCAGCTGGCCGTGCTGGCGCTGGCCAGGCGCTCGCCGCTGTTTCTGCGGGCTGCGCGTGCCGGCGGCCGGATCGTGCTCAGGCAGCCGGAGGAACCGCGGCATGCGGCCCCTGCGCGCGGGCTGCGCATGGGCCTGCTGGGGGCGGGGGCGCTTGTGCTGGCCGGGCTGGCCGTGCATGCCGTGCTGAGCGGGAGCGCTATGACGGCGCTTTTTCAGGGAATCGGCGCGTTTCTCCTGTATGCCGGCGCGGCGCGGGCGCCTGAGCAGGCCGGCGCGCAGGGCGTGGCGGAGGGCGTGCTGACGGTAGACGCGCAGGCGCTTCTTCGCGAGGTGGGCGAGATCTGCCAGGCAGCGGATGTGTGCGTGAGTGATTTGGCGCTGATTGAGACGGAGAGCGGCCCGGCATGCCTTTCGGGCACGGTGGATGACGCGATGCTCGATCTGCTCGCCTCCATGATGGAGGCAAGCGCGTCCGGCCGGGAGGATCTGGCCGTTCGCGTGGTGGGTCAGGCCGAGCAGTATCTGCGGAGGATGGGCGTGGAGGCAGTTTTCTACGGGGAAGAGCATGCCGCGTTGTTTGACGTGCTGCCCACCCTCGGCGACACACGCACGGTGCGTCCGGCCATGGTTCAGGATGGAAACGTGCTGCGGCGCGGCGTGGCGGCGGTTTCTGCCCGGCAAAAGGGGGTGAGTGCATGAAGATCCTGGGATTTGACCTGGGCGACGGGGAGAGCGCGGTGGCGCTCCTTGACGGGGATTCCACGGTGGAACCACGCATGGTGCCCCTGTTTGGCCGTGCAAGCATGCTCTCCGCGGTGGGCATCCGCGATGGGCGCGTCGTGGTGGGGGAAGAGGCGAGTGTGCTTTCCGGGGCGCAGGATGTGAAGGTGCGCTTTAAATCCCGATATCTGACAGATCCGGCTGCCTCGGGCGATGTGCGCGCGTTTGCGCAGGGCGTGATGGCCCAGCTCATGCGCACAGAGCCGGCGCTGATGGCGCAGGTTTCCCGCACGGTAGTGGGCTGCCCGGCGGGCTGGGGAGAGGGCCGTCGGGAGCAGTATGCCGCGCTGCTTGAATCGGCGGGCTTTCCAAATGTCAGCGTGGTGCCGGAGCCGCGCGCGGCCTTCCTCTATGCGCGCCATGCGCGTGGACTGCGCATTGATCCGGCGCTGATGCGGCAAAGCGCTCTGGTGATCGATATCGGTTCCTCGACGACGGATTTTGCCTATATCGTGGATGGGCATCAGCAGGAGCTTTCGCTCTTTGGCGATGCCAATCTGGGCGGCGGCCTGCTGGATGCGATGATCCTCGCGCGCGCCGTCGCCGCCTCGCCGGACAGGCAGGCGCTTGAAGCCGTGTTTGCCAGCAGCCCCGCCTGGCACAGCTACTGCGAGCTTGAAGCCCGAAGGCTGAAGGAAACCTACTTCACCGACGAGGAGGCGTGGCGGGACGGCGCGCTGAAAAAGCAGCTTGTCATCTGCTATGATCAGACACAGGTGCTGGAACTGCACCTTGACTCCGGCACGGTCGAGGAGATTGTGAACGCGCCCATGCCCGCCCTGGGCGGGCGCAGCTTCATGAGCTGCCTGCAGGATGCGCTGCATGCGGCGCGGGAGGTCAGCCGCGCCTGTCCACCGCGGGTGGTCATTCTCACGGGCGGCGCATCGCGCATGGCGTTTTTCCGCCAGGCGTGCAGGGAAGCGTTTTCAGACAGCCTGCTCGTGCTCTGTCCGGAACCGGAATGCTCCATTGCCAGGGGGCTTTCCTACGCCGGGCGGGTGGATGAGCATCTGCGCATTTTCCGGCAGGAGGTGGCTTCCATCGCCCATGGGGACAGGCTGGCCGCGGCGGTGAATGCGAGTGTGCACGAGCTGTACCAGCCGGTTGCGCGCGCCCTGTTTGAAACCGCGCAGGAAAGCGCGCTGGAGGCCGTGGCTCTGTGGCGGCGGGGCGGCGTGGAAACCATCGCGGAGCTCGACGCGCTCATGGAGCAGAAGATCAGCCGGGCGTTTGAAGGCGATGCGGTTGCCGGGCGCATGGAAGAGGATTTGAAGGCGTGGCTTCATGCGCTGATGCGCACCCTGGAGGGCGATCTGACGGCGCTGTGCATGCGCTGCGGGGTTCCGCCCGAACGCATGTCCCTCTCCGGAACACGGGTTGACGCGGGGCTGAGCGGCGTGAAGATCTCGCTGCTCGACGCGATGGGCATGGATGTGCTTTCCGGCCTGGCCGGTGTGGTGCTGGCCGTAATCGGCGCGGGCCTGTGCGGCGGCGGCGGTGTGGCGCTTGTGAGCACGGGCCCGGCAGGGCTGATTGCCGGGGCGGCGGCGGGTGTGCTGCTGGCCATCGTGGGCAGGCCCGGCATGGAAAAAGCGCTCAGAAAAGCCCGGATTCCATTGCTGGCGCGCCGGCTGGTTACAGACAGCGCGGTCAAAAAGGGCCTTTCCCGTCAGCGGGAGGGAATGGAGCAGGCTGTGATCCGCGCGCTTGCCGATCCGGCCAACGGATTTTCCGCTCGGATCTGCCGCAACCTGGCCGGCACACTGGGCGCCCAGCTCGAACAGATGGCCAGGAATGCCGAAATGTCCATCTGCGCCTGATCACGCAAAAACAGGGAAAACACGGCGCGTGCCCTGTGCATCCCGAGGGAACTGTGTTATAATGAATAAAATGGAAAGGACATCTGAAAAGAACATCAGGAAAACGAAGTAGATCATCGAGGAGGGCATTGTATGGAATTCCACGTCTACGAAAGCGCAAGGGCTGCCTGCGAGGCCGCCGGTGTGCTCCTTGCGGCGCAGATCACCCGCAAGGGAGACAGCGTGCTTGGCCTGGCGACGGGCTCCACCCCGATTCCGGCTTACGAGATGCTCGTGCAATGGTACGAACGCGGCGTGATCGACTTTGACAGGATCCGCACGTTCAACCTTGACGAATATGTAGGCATCGACCACAAGAATCCCCTGAGTTATCATGCCTTCATGCAGGAGCACCTCTTTGGCAAGGTCAATCTGCGTGCGGAAAACGTGCACCTGCCCAGCGGACGGTCCGCCATGGCCGGCGCCGCCTATGACGAGAAGATCCGGTCGGCCGGCGGCATCGACATCCAGCTGCTGGGCATCGGCCGCAATGGCCACATCGGCTTCAATGAGCCGGCGGAGGAGTTTACATACGGCACGCATATCGTCACGCTGGCCAAGGACACCATCGAGGCCAACGCGCGCTTTTTCCGCAGCGCGGATGAAGTGCCGCGCCAGGCGATTTCCATGGGCATCGGCAATATCATGGCGGCGAAGTGCGTGGTGCTGGTTGCCACGGGCGAAAACAAGGCCGAAGCGGTTTATAATACCATTCGCGGGCCGATTACCCCGCATGTGCCGGCATCGATTTTGCAGCTGCATCCATGCTGCGTGATCCTGGCCGACCGCGAGGCAAGCCGATTGATGAGGGAATGAGCCATGCTTGTAAAAAATGGAGTTTGTTTTGCAGACGGGCGCTTTACCAGGGCGGATGTCCGCCTGCATGGCGGGAAAATCGCCGCGGTGGGACAGCTGGAGGCGGAGCCGGGCGAGGAAGTGCAGGATGCCGCCGGGCTTTTTGTGCTGCCGGGCTTTGTGGATATCCACATCCATGCGTTTGGCGGTGCGGATTGCATGCGCGGGGAAGCGGATGTGCGCAGGATGAGCGACGGCCTGCTTGAAACGGGTGTGGCGGCTTTTGTGCCCACGACGATGAGCGCCTGGCCGGAACAGACCTACGAGGCCCTTTGCGGCATCCAGGCGGTGATGGACAGGCCGCAGCCGCGCGGCGCGGCCGTCCTCGGCGCGCATATGGAAGCGCCGTTCCTTTCCCCGAAATACAAGGGCGCGCAGCTGGAGGCATGCCTGAGCCTTCCATCCGCAGAGGCGTATGAGGCCATGGTCAGGGGGCTTTCCTGCGTGCGGATGATGACGCTTGCCCCCGAGCTGCCCGGCGCGGGGCCGCTGATCGCCTACCTGAAGGCACGCGGCGTTGTGACCTGCGCGGCGCATTCGGCCGCGTCGGCCGCGCAGGTGCATGCGGCGGCGGACGCCGGGCTTTCCCAGATCACGCATCTGTTCAATGCGCAGACGCCGCTGCATCACCGGGAGCCGGGCGTGCCCGGCGCGGGGCTGGCGGATGAGCGGATTCTTGTGCAGGTTATCGCCGACGGCATCCATCTGCATCCCGACGTGCTGCGCATCGCGGCGCTGTGCAAGGGAGAGAGGGGCGTTGCGCTCATCTCCGATTCGATGGAAGCCGCGGGGCTGCCGGATGGCCGCTATGAGCTGGGGGGACAGGCGGTGACGGTGAAAGACGGCGCGGCACGGCTTGAAAACGGCGTGCTGGCCGGATCCACGCTGCTCCTGCATCAGGCGGTGCAAAACATGATCACCCTGGCGCATGTTCCGCCGGAGAAGGTCATCCCGATGGCCACGAGCACGCCCGCGGATTCGATCGGTGCGAAGGGCTATGGCCGCCTTGCTCCCGGATATGCGGGGGTATTGGCGCTGATGGATGCGCAATGGCGCTTTGCGGGCGTCCTTGCCTGACGGCGCGCAAAGCCGTGAGAAAGAAAGCCGCGAAGAGAGGAACGCGAAAAAGAAAGCCGCCTCTGCGGAAAGGAGAATGCCGTGCAGTGTACGATTTATGCGCCGGGTGAAAAGAAGCGCCGCGTGCCCAGGCAGCAGGTGATGGTGCTGGCGGCTGTGGGCGAGGCGCTCATCCTCTGCCGTGACGAGATCAACGCGCTGTGGATGCTGCCGGAGGGGACGATCCAGAGCGGAGAGAGCGCAGAGGAGACGGCGCGCCGCGTGCTGGGCCGGGCCATGGGGGAGGCCGTGTTTGACGTGACGCCTCTTTGCGAATATTCCGTGACCGGGGAAGACGGAAAGGAAAGCGGCGGATATGCGTTCACGGCCGCCGTATCCGATTGGGCGGACGAGCGGGAAAGCCATGCCCGCGCGTTTGCAAGGATGCCGCTTGCTTCGCAGACGGCAAAGGCGGCGCTTGTGTTTGCGCTGCACCGATGGGCGGGCGAACGTTTTGACGAGAGGCTTCAAATCGAGCGCCTGGGCCAGCCGGCGGCGCTGTAGGCGCTTGACGCGGGCGGAAAAAAACGCTATGATGAGGGGCGACAAACCCGCAGGAGGACGCCGGATATGGAACATGAACAGATTGAACGCATCAATGAACTGGCACGCAAGAAAAAAAACGTGGGCCTGACCGCCGAGGAGGCACAGGAGCAGGCCCGCCTGCGCGTGCAATACCTCAGGGAATTCCGTGCCAACATGGAAGACGTGCTTAGCCGCGTGCGCGTGGAGCAGGAGGACGGCAGTTACCTTCCTCTGGTCAAGAAAAAGCCGAATTGATCCGGGCGGCCATCCGCAAGGAAAAGCCGGCATGAGGGCATGGAAGAACGTAAATTTCTGCACGCAGGGGCAGGCGTTGAGAAGGAGAATGCGAGTTTATGGATATGAAACAGAGGATCGCCGGGGAAATCGCCAAGGCGGAGGCATGCTGCTTTGAAAACTGCGGCATCAGCGCCGAAGAACTGGCGGCCATGATGGAAATCCCGCCGGATAAAAAGCTGGGCGATTTTGCGCTGCCCTGCTTCAGGCTTTCCAAATCCCTGCGCAGAGCGCCGCAGGCGATTGCCTCCGCGCTGGCTCAGAAGCTTTGTTGCGAGGAAATTGAGCGCGCAGAGGTGGTGGGCGGATATCTCAATGTGTTTTTAAAGCGCAGCTGCATGGCCCGCAGCATTGTGGAGGCCGTCCTGGCCCAGCCCGGCCGCTGGGGCTCCAGCGATGTGGGCCGGGGAAAGACGGTCTGCCTGGATTATTCCTCGATCAACATCGCCAAGCGTTTTCACATCGGCCATCTGTCCACCACGATGATCGGCCAC
>DVMG01000118.1 GCA_018715105.1 Candidatus Ventricola intestinavium | reverse complement strand
CTCGGAATATTCCACCTGTTTTACGCTGTATCGCTCAATTCGTGGGAAGAGCAGCGCATTGAGCAGCATCACCACGACAATCGCAACGATATAATAGACGATCAGAGGCTTGTTGGGGTTTTTCTTCTCGTGCATATCTCTATCCTTTCAGGGACATCCTCGTGCCCCGATTTATGATGGCATCATCATACGCCGAAGATACATAAAAGTCAATCGAAACCCGCCCAATGATACGCCCGGGTTTCCCAAATGTCGTTTTGCAGCCGGCGCTCTTCCTGCGGCGGGCGTTTTCTCCTGTTTTAAAAAGAGCCGCGTAAACCTAAGCGGTCTGCGCGGCTCCTGTTCGCCATGCGGATTATTCGGCGTCGAATGTGTCTTCGTTTTCTTCCGCATCCTCAAAGTCAAGGCCCTGCACCTCGGCGTTATAGTCCACCTCTTCGGTCAGCGCCTCCCGGATGGACAGGCTGATGCGTTTGGCTTCCTTATCCACCTTGAGCACCTTCACGCGCACGGTCTGGCCCACCTGCACGGCGTCTTCCACCTTTGCAATGCGCTTGAGCGCACACTGAGAGATGTGCACCAGGCCGTCAAGGCCCGGCTCCAGCTCGACAAATGCGCCGAACGTGGTGATGCGCACCACCTTGCCTTCCACGATGGAATCCACCGGGTATTTCTCCTCGGCCACATCCCACGGCTGGGGCTGCAGCGCCTTCAGGCTCAGCTGAATGCGCTCCTTTTCCCTGTCCACGCCGATGATCTTGACGTCCACTTCCTGGCCCGGCGTCACGATCTCAGAGGGATGCTTGACACGGTGCCAGGCCAGATCCGTCACATGGATGAGTCCGTCCACACCGCCGATGTCCACAAACGCGCCGAAGTCTGTCAGGCGGCGCACAATGCCGTGCACAACCTGATCCTTCTCGATCTTTTCCCATGCCTTCTTCTTTTCATCCAGCAGGTAGGCCTTGCGGCTGGCGACAATGCGCTTTTTGGCCTTGTCCACCTCGATGATCTTCACGGTCATCGTCTTGCCGACAAACTCACCGATGTTTTCCACAAAGCGGCGGGCAAGGTGAGAAGCGGGGATGAACGCACGAACACCCATGACGTCGGCGATCAGGCCGCCGTTGACGGCTTCACGCCCCGTGGCCTCCACATAAGCGCCGGTGTCGTATTCGGCGACGAGCTTCTCCCAGTTCTTTGTGGCCATGACCTTGCGCTCGGAGAGGAGCACATAGCCTTCGCCGTCGTTGAGCTTGACCACTTCTGCCTCGATCTCGTCGTCAACCTTGCAGTCGGTGGTGACCAGATCGTTCTTTTTGATGTAGCCATCAGCCTTACCGGGAATGCTCACGACAACACCGTCATCGCTCACCTGAGCCACGACGCCTTTCACAACCTGACCGGGGCGGAACTTGATCATCGTCTCCTCAAGCATCGCGGCAAAATCCTCGCTGCCTTCGGAAACCAGATTCTTTTCCATGTCGTTCATGCGGGTACAACCTCCTCAAGTATCTCTACCGGGCCTGCCCGGATATGATACATACTTTATTGAATCACGGCGGCAGCGAACCGCCGGGAAACACCTATGTTTGGTTTAGGCCGGGCTTTGTCCCCGGCTCGATGCTGGCGCGCACCTCTTCAAGCAGCCACTGCGGGGTGGATGCGCCGGCCGTGATGGCAACGTGATCCTGCGGCCCCACAAATCCCTGCGGAATATCCTGGGGCGTCTCCACCAGCACAGAACGTGCGCAGCGCAGGCGGCACGTTTCAAGCAGCTTCTGCGTGTTGGAGCTGTTTCGCCCTCCCACCACAATCATCGCGTCCGCCCGGGCGGAGAGGCGCTCCGCCTCCTGCTGGCGCTGGCTGGTGGCCGCGCAGATGGTCATGCGCACGGTGAGCTCGGGAACCCTTTCTTTGAGCACGGCAAGGACGTCTTCAAAAAGATCACGCCGAATGGTTGTCTGGGCGACAACAAGGGCTTTCTGCGGAAGCTGCGCGGCCTTTGCGGCCTGCGTCGTGGGCAGAATCAGCACCTGTCCGTGCGCCCAGCCGGCAATGCCGATCACCTCCGGGTGGTTCGCCTCTCCGACGATGATCACGGCGTCGCCCTCTTCGCTGTAGGCGCTGACGAGCTGGTGAATGTGCGCCACATGCGGGCACGTTGCGTCCACATAGGCAATGCCCATCCTGCCGCATTGCTCATAGACCTCCGGCCTTACGCCATGGGAACGGATAATCACCGTTTCACCCGGCTGCACTTCGGAAAGTTCCTTTACGCTGCGGATCCCCGCGCGCTCCAGGCGCTCCACTTCCTGCGGATTGTGAATCAGCGGCCCCAGCGTCACACAGGGCATCTGCTTTTTGGCGCATTCATACGCCTTGAGCACCGCCCGGCGCACGCCGAAGCAGAACCCGGCATGCTCCCCAATCGTCACTTTCATCAATATTCAGCCTCATTCGATCCGCAGGCCAGGAAGCTTCTGCCCCACCCGGCCCACACATCCGTATAGCCCATCTTTATTCATTCTATGCCTACGGCCGTTTTCCTGCAACAAATTCCTGTTTTTTCAAACTTTTTTAAAAAACAGAGCCTTTTGTTCATCCATTCTCCCGTTTTTCAGCTGTCGGGCGTCTGCGGAAGGGATTTTCCTCCGCTCAGATGGGCAAATGCCCCTTCCATGCGGTGGGTGAGCACGTCGCATGTCTCCTTTGTGATGCGCCCGGCGCGCAGATCCGCCGTCTCAATCGGCCTGCCCACGCGCACGACGATGCGGTGAAAGGGCCGGTAGTTGCCGTCGATGTATACCGGCACCACATCGCAGCCGCTGCGCAGGACCAGCAGGGACGCGCCGCCCATCAGCGGGAGCATGTGTCCGCTGCGCGAACGCGTGCCCTCCGGGAAAATGCCCAGTGTGTTTCCCTCTTTGAGGATTCCCAGCGCCGTGCGGATGGCCGTCATGTCCATATTGCCGCGGTCAACCGGGAATCCGTGCACCTTGCGAAACACCCAGCCCAGAATCCTGTTTTCAAACAGCTCTTTCTTGCCCATGAAATGGATTTCCCGATCCGGCACGCACAGAGCCAGCGTCACCGGATCAAGCAGGCACTGATGGTTGCCAAGCAGCACGCAGTTGCGGTCCCTGGGGATGTTTTCCCGGCCCTCAATGCGCATGAAAAACAGGATCTTCACCACCAGCGCATACAAAAGCACCACCAGTGTGTAAATCACGGTGCGCCGGCTTTTGCTTTTTTCTCCGGCTGCCTCCTCTTGGCCGGTTTCCCTTCTTAAATCGCCAGCTTCTTCTTTGGATCCGGCCTCGTGTTTGGGCCCATCCTCCTGCCTGCGCCCGGCCTCCCGGGCCTGCTTTTCTTCGCTTTCCGCCGGGGCCTGCATGGCGGCCGCCCCGCCCTTTGCTTCACGCTTTTCTTCCATAATGCTCCTCCACCCTCCGAACGATGGCCTCCACCACCTGCTCGGGTGTCATATCCGTCGAATCAATCCGAACCGCATCCTTCGCCTGACGCAGGGGATCCGTCGCGCGGCTCATATCCCGCGCATCCCGCGCGTTCAGCTCGGCGAGCACCTGTTCATACGGTGTCTCCTCGCCCTTTTCCACCTGCTGGCGGTATCGCCTGCGGGCGCGCTCCTCCGGCGTCGCCGTCAGATAGATCTTCACCGGCGCTTCGGGAAGCACGTTGGTGCCGATATCGCGTCCATCGATCAGCATATCGGCATGTTTGGCGATCTCACGCTGCATGCACACCATCCGCCTGCGCACCGCCGGCCAGCTGGAGACGGCGCTCGTCGCCGCAGAGACTTCCCCCGTGCGGATCAGAGCGGTTACGTCCTCCTCCCCCAGCAGCGTGCGCTGCGCGCCATCCACATAGCGCACGCGCACATCGGCATGTTCACAGCAGGCGGCAACGGCCTTTTCATCCAGCGGGTTAACCCCGCTGCGCAGCACGTGCAGCGCCACAGCCCGGTACATCGCCCCCGTATCCAGATGAAGAATGTTCAGCCTGCGGGCCACCTGATCGGCAATCGAGGATTTTCCCGCGCCCACCGGCCCGTCAATGGCAATATTCATTGGCATGTTTTTCCCTCCCGGCGCGGTTGCCCGCGCATCCGTTTGTTGCGTCCGCCCTTCTCCGTCAAAAAGCCCGTCCCGGGTTGATCAAAACCCCGTTCGGGGAGGGCTTTCTCCCCGCCGGGAAAGGCTGCTCACGTTTTCCCGCCCGTCTGACGTTTTTCCGTTTGGCCCCTGTGCCGCCTTCGGGCAGGATCCTAGATATTTTATTATACGCCAGGTTTCCCCCTTTCTTCAACCCCCGCATCCCATTTGGGAGTTTTCCTCCACTTTTATTTCAAATCTCGCATTAATTCGATCTCATTCTCCACATTCTTATCCTTTTTGGTCTTTTTGCAACTGCTTTACTCCATCCGCATGTTGTGCTATAATGAATTGTAAAAAACTGTAAATCCTTTTTTCAGGAGGCTGCCATGTATTCTTTTCAGACAGGCGCAAATAAGCGCAAAAGCCGGCAGACAATCCGCCTGCTGAGCATCGTCATATTCATTCTGATCGTAGCGCTCGCGGGCGTCACCTTTTCCTATGTCCGAACCAAAACGATCAGCGATGCCACCAGTGAAGCCATCCTCGCGCGGGCGGCCAGCGAATCCTCGGAGGCTCAAAGCGCGGTCTACCGTCTCACACAGTCAAGCGGCACCAATACCATGACGCTGCTTTCCACCGTTCGCGGCCATATCTACGCGATGCAGTGCCTCAATACGCTGGCGGCCAATATCTATGGCGCGGGCACCTCCGTTGTGGACGGCGCTCTTTTGACCACCTGCCTTGACACCGTAACGCAGTGCGAACAGCGCCTGCAGGCCGGCAGTGTGCTGACCGATCTGTTCACCCAGCTGCGCGACGACGTGGACGCCGTTGCGGCTGTCTTCAGCAATCTGTAACGGAGTCTTTTAAAAAAGGGCGTCCCGCGATCCGTAAAAAAAGAGGGAATGGCGAGCAGACCGTCATCCCCTCTTTTGCGCTGAACGGCCGTCCAAAAACGATGTGTGCTCTGGCGTAAACCGGTTCCATATGATATACTGAAGCCGGAGGGGATTTCCAAAGCAGGAAGAAAAATGCCCGAAACCGGGAAATCACTGGATGAAAGACGAACCCTCATTCGTCTTATATGCATAAGCTAAGAGGTGGGTGAAGATTGTGAAAACATACATCGTTCGCTTGATCGCGCTGCTGGCGCTGCTTGTTCTGCTGCCCGTGCTGGCGCTGGCGGCGGATTTCGCCGTGGTGCGCGGCGGCAGGCTTAATCTGCGTGAATATGCCAGCAGCACAAGCCGGAGCCTGGGGCTTTACAACACGGGATCCTGGGTGCGCCTGGAGGGGCAGGCCGTCAATGGATGGTGGCCTGTGCGTACCATGGACGGAAAGACCGGCTACATGTCCGGCAACTATCTGACGTTTGCCGCAACAGGCAACACGGGCGTTGTCCGCTATGCCAACGGGGGCTATGTCAACCTGCGCCGCGGCCCCTCGCTTGACTATCAGGTGATCACTCGGGTGACCTCCGGCACGACAGTCACTATTTTGGATGCCTCCTATGAGTGGAATTATATCTCCGCTCCGACGGCGAGCGGCACCTATACCGGTTATATGCATGAATCCTTTATCGATAAGAGCACAACCACGTCCACAGTCACCACGCGCAACGGCGGCAAGGTCAACGTGCGGCCGGGTCCGTCCTCTGCTTACAAGAGCATTGGATCCCTGGCAACGGGCACGCGCGTGACCGTGCTGCTCAAAGGAAACGGCTGGTATCAGATCTCCGGCGGCGGGCTCACGGGCTTTATGTCCACCAGCTATCTTTCGGGAACAGGCAGCACCGTCGGCGACAATACGGGATCCGGCGGGGGGACCTCCTATCAGATTGCCTATGTCAACAATCCCCGCAGCACACAGGTGCTCAACCTGCGTGAAACGCCTTCCCAGAGCAGCCGCTCCCTGGGGCAATACCGCAACGGCACGCAGGTCCGGGTGGTCTCCTATGGCTCCACGTGGTGCGAGGTCTATGTCGGCACCCGTCACGGCTACATGATGACGCGCTATCTCAGCTTTGACGGCAATTATATTCCGCCCTCTTACCCCTCCTATCCTTCCACACCCTCTACCACGCCTACGCCGCCGCCCGTGCAGGTGATTACCCCCACGCCGCCGTTGGTGGAGCTGATCACCCCGGTTCCGACCGCCACGCCCCCGCTGGTGGAAGCCATCACGCCCCGGCCGCCTGAGGCTGGAACCGCTGTCTCTCTGGTTCCCAGTGCCGGCGGCGGCAGCGCAATCAACGTCTACAGCGATTCTTCTCTAACGTCTCTGCTTAAGACGTATACCAGCAACACGCCGGCAACCATGCTCACCTATGGCGACAACGTGTGCATGGTCATCGTGGATGGCCAGATCGCCTACGTATCCACCTGGAATGTGAATTACTGATCTTTTTCTGATGGATAGGCAGCCGCCTTTTCCCCTGAATAAGGAGAAAAGGCGGCTGCTTCTTCACATAGGCATTGCTTTTATTACGGGCACTTCCAAAAGGATTGTGAAAATCTTTTCTCCCCCTTCGGGGGGAGAAA
>DVMG01000018.1 GCA_018715105.1 Candidatus Ventricola intestinavium | reverse complement strand
TACGGCGCGGCAAAAACGGCGGCCTTACCCCCAAACAGAAGATGTTTTTCCAGACGCTGCTGGCGCTGGCGTTTTCCTGCTATTGCTATTTTCATCCGCAGGTGGGGTCGGCGATTCAGGTGCCGTTTCTGCGTGTGGAATGGGATCTGGGCATCCTCTATATCCCGATCATGATGTTCATCATCGTGGGCACGACGAACAGCGCGAACCTGCTGGATGGGCTGGATGGCCTGCTTTCAAGCGTGTCGGCGGTGGATTTTGCCGCGCTTGCGGTGCTCTGCGGGGCCGCGTCCCTGGGAAGCCTGGGCATCGGCTGCGCGGCCATGTGCGGCGCGCTGATGGGGTTCCTCTCCCGCAACTGCTATCCGGCGCAGATGTTCATGGGGGATACAGGCTCCATGTTTATCGGCGGGGCGGTCGTGGCGGCGGCGATGCTGCTTCGCCAGCCGCTGATTCTGGTGCTCATCGCCTTCTGGATGCTGATGAGCAGCCTGTCGGATATTATCCAGATCGCTTACTTTAAGAAGACGCACGGCAAGCGCATCTTTAAGATGGCGCCGATTCATCATCACTTTGAGCTGAGCGGCATTCATGAGGCCAAGATCGTCACCATGTATACGGTGACCACGGTGATCCTGTGCGTCATCACGCTGCTGGGGATTCTATAAAAACGGGATTTGAGACGGAGGCGTGCGATCATGATGAGTGTGAGAGGGAAGCGCGTGATGGTCTGCGGCATGGCGCGCAGCGGCATAGCCGCCGCAAAGCTGCTTGCGCAGTTGGGCGCGCAGGTGACCCTCAGCGATCTCAAGGAAGAGGCCGCGTTTGGCGGGGCTCTGAATGAGCTGCGCACGCTGGGCTGCCGCTTTGCTTTGGGAAAGGCGCCGTGCGTTCAGGGGCAGGATCTGCTGGTCATCAGCCCGGGAATCCCGTGGAGCACATCCTTCGTACAGGAGGCCATCACGCAGGGGATCGAGGTGATGGCCGAGCTGGAACTCGGCGCCAGGCTCACACAGGGGCAGCTGGTGGCCATTACGGGCACAAACGGCAAGACGACGACCACAACCCTGGTGGGGGAGCTTTTTCGCGCTGCGGGATACCGCACGCATGTGGTGGGCAACATCGGCTATCCGATTACCGCGTCGGCGGGCGTGTCGCGCGAGGGGGATGTGACCGTGGCGGAGGTCAGCTCCTATCAATGCGAGGGAATCAGCCGGTTTCATCCGCACGTGGGGGCGGTGCTCAACATCACGGAGGATCACATTGCGCGCCATGGCTCCATGGAAACCTACGTCGCCATGAAGCGCCGCATTTTTGCCAATCAGACGTCGGAAGATGTGGCGGTGCTGAACCGGGATGACGCCACATGCCGGCAAATGGCAGAGGGGCTCAAGGCGCGCATCGCCTGGTTTTCCCGCAGGGAGACCGTGGATTTCGGCGCGTATGTGCAGGAAGGCTGGATCATGCTCCATGCCGGAAACGGTGCGCGCCCTGTCTGCCGGTGTGAAGAGGTGCGCATCCCCGGCGCGCATAACCTGGAAAATGCGCTGGCCGCCGTGGCCATCACCGGGGTCATGGGCGTTGAGCCCGGCGTGATGCGCGATGTATTGAGGACATTTCAGGGTGTCGAGCACCGCATTGAGACCGTGCGCGAGCTGGACGGCGTGACGTGGATCAACGATTCAAAGGGAACCAATGTGGATTCAACCCGCAAGGCGATTGAGACGATGACGCGCCCCACGGTGCTCATCCTGGGCGGAAGCGACAAGGGGGCTTCCTTTGAGCCGCTGGCCAAGGCCGTTAAGGCTGCGCCGCAGATCGTGCACTGTGTGCTTATCGGCGATACAGCGCAAAAGATCGGCGATGCGCTCGCCCGCGCCGGCTATACAGCCTTCACAGACGCGGGGCATGATATGGACCGCTGCATCGCCCTTTGCCGTGATACCGCCCGCCCGGGCGGCTGCGTGCTGCTTTCCCCGGCGTGCGCAAGCTTTGACATGTTTACAGATTATGAGGACAGGGGAAGGGTGTTTAAGAAAAAGGTCATGGCGCTCCAATAGGCGGAGAGGCCGGCTGCGAAAGAGGACAGTTTAAGGGCAGTCGGAAGGGAGCATCGCCATGGTGAAGCGGGTCAGGCGCACGTGTGACAAAACGGTGATTCTGCTGATGGTTCTGCTTTTGTGCATGGGCCTTGTCACACTGTTCAGCGCGACGTATTATCAAAAGACGGCGACGGGCGATGCGCTCGCGGCCGTTAAAAAGCAGCTGATCGGCGTGGCTCTGGGCGCCGCGGCGTGCGTGGTGCTCTCACGCGTGCCGTATCGCTTTTTCAGAAATCCGCGCGTGACGCTGCTTTTGTTGGCTGCAAGCGCGGTGCTGCTGATTCTGGTGATCATTCCGGGGATTGGCGTGAGCGTCAACGGATCCCGGCGCTGGCTGAATCTGCTGGGGCTGAGCATGCAGCCCTCGGAGTTTGCCAAGTATGCCATGGTCATCTTTATGGCCGGCGCGCTTGACAGGCGGGGAGAGGCGATCTACAGCCTTTTTGGCGGCGTGGTGCCGCTGCTGATCGTGCCGGGCGTGATGTTTCTGCTGATTCTGGAGCAGCCCAACCTCTCAACGGGCGGGAGCATCCTGATCTGCGCGTTGATCATGCTCTTCTGTGCGGGCCTGAAAAAGAGACATTTCACCCTTTTGAGCGCGGGCGGATTGTGCCTGGGGGCGTTTTACGCATGGAGCGCTCCATACAGACGGGAGCGGCTCCTGTCCTTCCGGGATCCGTTTGCCAAGATGAGCGACGAGGGGTATCAGCTTTCCCAATCGCTGATCGCGCTGGGATCAGGCGGGCTTTTCGGCATGGGCCTGGGGCAGGGACGGCAGAAATTTGCCTATCTGCCTTACCCGGAATCGGACTTTATCTTTGCTATTGTAGGGGAGGATTTCGGCCTGGTCGGCTGCGCCCTGGTGATCGCGCTCTTTGCGGCGTTTGTGTTTGCCGGGCTGCGCGTCGCGCTCGCCTGCCCGGACCGTTACGGCTGCCTGCTGGGGGCGGGCATCACGTCCATGATCGGGCTTCAGGCGTTTATCAACATGGGTGTGGTGACCGGAATTCTGCCCACGACGGGCCTGCCGCTCCCCTTTTTCAGCGCCGGCGGCACATCGGTCAGCATGATCATGGCGGCGGTCGGGATCCTGCTGAGCATCTCCCGCGCATCCGGAAGGGCGCCCGCGGAAAAATGATGCGGCCGGAGGAGGGCCTGCATGCCCGCCGGCGGCCTGAGCGCAGAAAAAGCCAAGAACACAGAGAAAACGGAGGATCCGCCCATGAGATACAGAAAACGCAGGAAAGCCGCATCCCAGACAATGGCCATGGCCGTGCTGGTTGTGGCGGCGCTGGCCGTGCTCTTCGTGCTGGTATGCAGCCGGGTGTTCATTGTGCGCAACATCATGA
>DVMG01000117.1 GCA_018715105.1 Candidatus Ventricola intestinavium | reverse complement strand
GAAACTCTATCGCTGTTACGGGCGATCCCGGCGCAACCTAACCCAAAGGCTCGGCACGCAGCTCAAAGACCATGTTCGGCAAAACCCTCTTTACCCATTCGCAGCGCATCCGGAGGATGATGGGATTCTCTGAAAAGTTTCCGTTGCCTACTCTTTCTCGTCATCGCTATTGACGGTATTATAGCACAGGACAACCGAGATATGCAACATGTTCAGGAAAGCTCTTGACAAAATTCGAAGAAGATATTTTCCTATGAATCCTGCCCGCTTCGGCCGGCAATTCGGGCACAAAAAAGGAGCGGGCCGCCAGGCCCACTCCCCGCATGTGTGAAGATTACTCGATGTAGTTGACCGTCACCAGAGAGGCGTCCACCTCCGGCTCCGCCAGCTCGGCGGAAACAACCAGCTCGCCGGAACGAATGTTCTCGATCAGCTCGTTGTACTCATCAAGCGTGAACGTCTTGAAGCCCCAGGAAGTCTCGGCAGTCGGCAGACCCACATAGTCGCCCGCCTGGAGATTCAGCGTTTCGATCTTGCCGCCGATGTCGGCCCACTCGCCGTCAAAGAACTTGGCCAGGGCATTCTCGGTGGCAGCCTGCAGGCCCTTGATAGCGGAGGTCACAAACGGGTTATAGGCCCAGCCGTTCTGCGCAATGCCCTGCTCGCCCACCGCGTGCTGATCCACGTCCACGCCGATGACGTAGGCATTGTGGTTAAGCGCAGCCTCCACCGCGGAGGTGTAGATGCCGCCGCCGCAGGCGAAAACAACCTCGGTGCCGTTGGCATACCAGCCGTCCATCTTGGCGGTGATGTTCGCATCGCCGAAGAACTGGCCGCCATAGGTGTAGTTGATCTCAATGGGGGTGCCCATCTCCACGGCCGCAGCGTTCGCGCCCTGCACGAAGCCGTAGCCATAGCGCTGCACGGCCGGAACGGCCATGCCGCCCAGGAAGCCCAGCTTGGTGTAGCCGTCCTTCACGATCGCATAGCCGGCCATGTATCCGCACTGCTCCTCGCCGAACACGGCGCAGTAGAGGTTGTCCTGCGCGGCAACGCCGCCCAGATCGCCCTCGGCCACGTCAACGGCGATAAAGCTGACATCCGGATAGAGCTCCTGTGCCTGCGCCACGGTCTCACCAAACAGGTAGCCCGGGCAGACGATGACCTTCGCGCCGTCCGAGACCGCCTGATCAATGGAATTCAGGCGCTCGTCGGTGCTGTCCGCAGAGGGCTGATAATACTGATAGGTCAGGTTGTTCGCAGTCGCGTAGGCCTCGACGCCCTCCCAGCAAGCCTGGTTGAAGGATTCGTCGTCGATGGTGCCCACGTCCGTGACCAGCGCAATCTCCGCCGCCATGGCCGGCACAGAGGCCAGAGCCAGCAGCGCGGTCAGCGCGAGCAGCACGGAAAGAATCTTCTTCATGATGCATTCCTCCTGAGTTGATGGTTGACACCGCTTGGGTGCTGTGACATGTTGATTATACCATCAACATGACGCTTTTGTAAACCGAGATTGTCAAAATATGTGGATTCTGTGCGCGGTTTTTGTATCTTCTTCACGGGAAGGCCGCCTTTTTGTTGTGCGCACCGGGGAGCACGCCTCCCTGTTTCGCCTGCGGACCGCCGGCATGCGCAATGCAAAGCGCTTTCATCCTGCCTTTGGCGCACGGTCCGCCGTTTCGTAGGTAAATCCCTCTCCCAGCGCCTCGTGCACATCACACACGGTGACAAACGCCCGCGGATCCACCTGCGATACCATCTTCTTGAGCCGCGCCGCTTCCATCCGGGAGACCACACACATCAGCGTGCCCATCGGCCTGTCTTCATATGTACCGCGTGCCTCCAGCCGCGTGCAGCCCCGGCCGAGATCCTCGTGAATCCTGCGGATGATCTCTTCAGCATGGCCCGAAATGATGATGAACTGCATGGCCGTGTTGAATCCCTTGATGACCCCGTCCATCGCTTTGGCGGAAACATAGAGCGCCACGAGCGCAAACAAGCCCGCCTGTATGCCGAAGGCCGCCGCCGCTACCGTCACCACCCCCGCGTCAATGGCAAAAAGAATCACGGGCACGCTCAAAAATCCCGCCCGGCTGTGGATGAGCATGGCGGCCATGTCCGTGCCGCCTGTGGTCGCCCCCGCGCGCACCACCAATCCCAGCCCAAAGCCCATGATCACGCCGCCAAAGAGGGACGCAAGCATTCTGTCCCCCGCCAGATCACACGGAGGCAGCAGATCAATCATCAGCGATAACAGCATCATCGCCAGGAAGGAGCGCACGGCAAAGCGCCACCCCACCTGGCGGAAGCCGAGCGCAAACAGCGGAAGGTTGATCAGAAAGCTGAGCAGGCCCACGCCCAGCGGAAACACGCTGGCCAGGATGGTCGCAATGCCCGTCACCCCGCCGGGCGCAATGTCGTGCGGCAAAAAGAAAAAGGCAAAGGAAATCGCGGTGAGCAGATCGCCCGCTGCCAGCAGCGCGTAATCCCGCAGCATGGGTATTCCTTCTTTTTTCAGGTCAATCTCTTTCATCCTCGCCTTCATCCATTCCATGTTTCCAAAGGGATTCTTCATCGGCGTACCTCCTCTTTTCAGGCCGCCGTCCTCGCGCGGCCTGTCCCCGTCCGCTTAAGAAAGAAGCAGGGCCTTTCCCTGCTTCCAAAGCCGAGCCTAATTCCTTCCGATTCCCAGCGCAGCCAGGAGCGCATGATCCACCCTGCGCAGCACGAGGCCGTCAATCCGGCCCGCGCGCGTGCGCAGCCTCTGCTTTTCAAGCGTCCGGATCTGTTCGCACAGCACAAGCGAATCACTCTTCAGGCCGCTGTCGCGCGCGCTGACCCAGACATGCGTGGGCAGATCGCTCTTGTCAAGCCGCGACGTCATGGCCGCACAGATCACCGTCGGGGAAAACCGGTTCCCCCGGTTATTCTGCACAATGACCACCGGGCGCACGCCGCCCTGCTCGCTGCCGACAACGGGGTTCAGGTCGGCAATAAAAATGTCTCCGCGATTAACCTCCATGATCTCACAACCCAATTGCTCAAATCATGGAGCTTCGCCCCCGCATGATTATGGTATGCCCCCGCCTGCCCGGGCGTTATTCGATGCGCAGCCGGTCAAGCACGTCCATCGCCGTCACGGCGCGCGCCCCAAGCACGGCCTGCGCCGTCTCCCCGGCGCGTCCGTGATAAAACGCGCCCACGCGCGCGGCATCCATGGGCGGCATGCCCTGGGCCATCAGCGCGGCAATCACGCCGGTGAGCACATCCCCGCTGCCGCCGGTGCCCATGCCGTCGCATCCGGTCACATTCATGGTCACATCCTCCCCCTGGGCGATCACCGATGTGGCACCCTTGAGCAGCACGCATGCCGCCTGTTCCGCGGCCAGCTGCTGCGCATATTCCACAGGCGCGAGGAGCACCTCCTCGGTTCCGGCGCCGCAGAGCCGGGCCATCTCTCCCGGATGCGGCGTGAGCACGGTGTTGGCCCCCACGCCGCCGCCATAGCGGGCCAGCAGATACAGCGCATCCGCGTCCACCACTTTGGGGATATCCGAGCGGATCAGCGGCTCAATGGCCTGCCACACGCCCTCCTCCCTGCCCAGGCCGGGGCCGATGGCCAGCGCGCGCTTTCCCTTTACCAGCTGCATAAGCGCATCCGCCGCATCTGCGCCGAGGGACGCGCCGTCGGAAATCACCTTTGCCATCGCGCAGGGAGCGAGGGACTGCATGGCCGTGAGCACGGGAAACGGGCAGGCCGCCGTCACCAGGCCCGCGCCGGCACGCAGGGCGGCCCGGGCGCAGAGCACGGCCGCTCCCGCCATGCCCTCGCTGCCCGCAACACACAGCACATGCCCAAACGTCCCTTTATGCCCATCGCGCGGCCTGGCGGGCAAAAGCGCCCGCGCGTCCGCATCCTCCAGGATATCCATGCCCTGCGCGCCGTCCCATTCCGGCAGAATGCCGATATCCGCGATCGTCAGCTTCCCGGTCAGCGCTCGCCCGGGAAAAAGCATGTGCCCGTGCTTGGCCCGATGGAACGTGACCGTCTCCTGCGCATGCACAGCTTCCCCCAGCACATGGCCGCTTGACCCATCCACCCCCGATGGGATATCCACCGCGATCACCGGCAGGCCGCTTTCATTGATCCGCTGAACGGCCAGAAGGGCAGCGCCCTCAAGGGGGCGGTTGAGCCCCGTCCCATAGAGCGCATCGACGATGGCCGCGCAGTCCGGCGCAATCGCGGGCACATCGCTGTAGAGCACGTTCAGCGCCGCGCCGCATGCGTTGAGCAGGCAGGCATTGACGCCCGCATCCGCGCGCATCTGCGAAGGATTTCTCAGCAGCCATACGTCCGCTTTCCCGCCGCGCTGCATCCAAAGGCGCGCGGCGGCCGCGCCATCCCCGCCGTTGTTGCCGCCTCCGCAGGCAAAGAGCACCCGGCTTCCTGCTTTCACCCACCGTGCAAGCGCCTCCACCACGGCCTGGGCCGCATGCTCCATCAGCAGAAGAGAGGGATAGCCCGTTCCATCGAGGAAAGCACGCTCCATCTCCTGCATATCCTGCGGAGAAATCGTCCTGATCAACCGAAACACCTCCCTGGCAAAATCCACCGAATTCCTCACGGCATGGGCGCAAAGGAACGGGCCGGGGCGCTCACGGGGCTTCCTCCTCGTTTCCGGCAGGCCCGTCGATCACGACAAACGCGGCCGCGATCTCCCTCTCGTGCGAAAGTGAGATTCGCACCCGCGTACCGCCCAGCGCCTCAAACCGCGCTCTGGCCGCCCCGGTCAAGGCAATGCCCGGCGCGCCGCTTTCTTCGTGGGTCACGCCGATCTGGCCGGGCGCAACGCCGCCGGAAAAGCCGGTGCCCAGCGCTTTGGCCACCGCCTCCTTCGCCGCGAACATGGCCGCCGCGCTCTGGGGCGCGCTCTTTCCCCGGCTCTTCAGGTAGGCGCGCTCCTCCTGCGTATACACGCGCCGCATGAAATGCTCCCGCTCCATCGCCCGCGCGATGCGCGGCACCGAGCACAGGTCAACCCCTACGCCGATCACGTCAGACATAGCCCATCAGCCCGCGCACAGACACATCCGCCGCGAAAACTTCACGGCGCACCCCCTGCTCATCCAGCACAATCAACGTGCCCATGTCCGTTATTTCCTGCGCCATGCCTGTAAAAGCCTCCCCGGCCGACATAACCCGCACGCGGCGGCCCAGCGTAGCCGAGCGTGCGCGATAGGCCTCCATCAGCGCGCCCGGCTGTCCGCAAAGCGCCTGCGTCTGTTCAAACGCCTGCAAAAACGCGCGCACGACCTCCGCCCTTTTCACAAAGCGCCCGCTGAGCAGATCCAGCGAGGAGGCCGTGCCGGCAATGTCGGCATCAAAGCCGCGCTGGTGCACATTGATGCCCACACCGGCCACCACATCGTGCACGCACTGCTCGTCCGCGTTCATTTCAAGCAGCATCCCCACGATTTTCCGGCCGCTGCACACGATGTCGTTGGGCCATTTGATGCGCGCATCCAGGCCGCATACGTCCTCAATCGCCCGGGCCACCGCCAACGCCGTCTGAAGCGATAAGCGCGCCACCTGAGAGGGATGAACCTGCGGCCGGAGAATCAGCGACATAAAGATTCCCTCACCCGCGGGAGACATCCATCCGCGCCCCCGGCGGCCCCGGCCCGCCGTCTGCTCGTCGGCGATCACCAGCGTGCCGTGCGCGGCACCCTGCGCAGCCAGTTCCCGCGCAAAACGGTTGGTGGAATCCACGCTCTTCACATACACGACGTTGCGGCCCGCCCATACGGTGTGAAGGCCTTTTTGAATCATCGGGGCCATCAGGCTGTCCGGGCAGGCAACAAGCCGGTATCCCTGCCCGCCCAGGGTTTCAATGTCAAACCCCAGGGCGCGCAGCTTCTCAATCTGTTTCCATACGGCCGCGCGCGTCACGCCCAGTTCCTGGCTGAGCTGCTGGCCGGAAACCGTCTCCCGTTCAAGCAGGCTGGATAAAATGCGCTCTTGCATACGCTTTCCCTCCGGCTTTTGTTTCTTCCATCTCAGCGCGCCCTTTCCCAAAAGGGGGAAGACCGCGGTTTCCTTTATTCTAACAAAAAACGCACCGCGTTTCAAGGCGTTGGCTCCCTTGCCGCGCGCCAACATTGGCTCCCTTGCCGCGCGCCAACACCCTTGCCGCGCGCCAACACGGTGGGAGTGCCCAAAATAAAGATTCTATGATAAAATAAGAGATATGAGAAAAAGAACAGAAGAGGCATGGAAAAGATGCCCGAAATGCGGAAAAATAGAAAACCAGATCAAGGCAGGGTATAACGCCTCAGGGAGCCAACGCTGCAAGTGTAAGGAGTGCGGCAAATAT
>DVMG01000116.1 GCA_018715105.1 Candidatus Ventricola intestinavium | reverse complement strand
TAGTGATCACATCCTGATACGTTTGGAGAGAAACACAGCATGGCAGACCGCCTTCTCTTTCCGCCCACGACCGCGGAGGATATCCGCCAGCGCGGCTGGGATGCACCGGATTTTATCTTTGTCTCTGGCGACGCCTATGTCGACCATCCCTCCTTCGGCAGCGCGGTCATCACCCGCACGCTTGAGGCTGCGGGCTACCGTGTCGCCGTTCTCGCCCAGCCTGAATGGAAGGACAGCTCGGACTTCCGGCGCTTTGGCCGGCCTCATTATGGTTTTCTGGTGTCCTCAGGCGTCATTGACAGCATGGTCAATCATTACACCGCCGCCAAACGCCGCCGCTCTTCGGATGTATACACGCCCGGCGGCAAAGCGGCCCGGCGGCCGGACCGGGCTGTAACCGTTTACTGCAGGCGCATCCGCGAAGTGTATGGGGATATTCCCATTGCCATCGGCGGCGTGGAAGCATCGCTTCGCCGCTTTGCGCACTATGATTACTGGGATGACGCCGTGCGCCCCGGCATTCTCACGGAGAGTACGGCCGATCTTTTGATGTTCGGCATGGGCGAGCGCTCCATCCTGGTGACGGCAGATTGGATGAGCCGCGGCGCCCCGGCCTGGGAATGCGCAAAAATGCGCGGCGTATGCTACATGGCGAAAAAGCCGCCGCATTCCTGTGTCGAGATTCCCTCGTATGAAGACTGTGTGCGCAGCAAGCGCCGTTACGGCGAGGCATTTCTCATTCAGTATAACGAGCAGGATCCCATCCGCGGCCATGCCCTGTGCCAAAGGCATGGGGATTCCTTCGTCGTGCAGACCGTTCCGGACAAACCCCTCTCGCGCGCTGAGCTGGACCGCACCTATGCCCTGCCCTATCAGCGCACCTGGCATCCGGATTATGACGCGCTGGGCGGGGTGCCCGCCATTGAAGAGGTGCAGTTCTCCATCACGCACACGCGCGGGTGCTTTGGATCGTGCTCGTTTTGTGCCATCACCTTCCTGCAGGGACGGATCGTCACCACCCGCAGCCATGAATCCGTGCTTGAAGAAGCGCGTGCCCTCACAAAAATGCCGGGCTTCAAGGGATACATCCATGATGTGGGCGGGCCTACGGCCAACTTCCGCCGCCCGGCATGCGATAAGCAGCTCACGCATGGCGCATGCGCGGGCCGTCAGTGCCTTTTTCCCAAACCATGCCCGAATCTGATCGTGGATCACACGGACTATCTTCAGCTTCTGCGGGAAATCCGCGCGCTGCCCGGGGTCAAAAAGGTCTTTGTTCGCTCCGGCCTCCGTTACGATTACATCATGGCCGACCGGTCCGACGCCTTTTTGCGCGAATTATGCCAGTATCATGTCAGCGGTCAGCTCAAGGTCGCGCCAGAGCATGTGAGCCCGAAAGTCCTGTCCGTCATGGGCAAGCCCAGCCGGGAGGTATATGATGCGTTCTGTGAAAAATACCGCCGCATCAACCAGTCTCTTCACAAGGAGCAGTACCTTGTGCCCTATCTGATCTCCAGCCATCCGGGCAGCGACCTTTCCTCCGCCATCGAGCTGGCGGAGTACCTGCGGGATATCAACCATCAGCCGGAACAGGTGCAGGATTTTTATCCCACGCCCGGCACGCTGTCCACCTGCATGTTTTACACGGGCTTTGATCCGAGAAACGGCCAGCCCGTCTTTGTGCCCCGTACACCGCACGAAAAGGCCATGCAGCGCGCCCTGCTCCAGTTCCGCAGGCCGCAGAACTTTGCGCTTGTGCGCGAAGCGCTGCGCCTGGCACACCGTGAGGATCTCATCGGCACGGACCGCCGCTGTCTGGTTCCGCCGGAAGGGGTGAAAACCGCGCATGAATACGCGCAGATCCGCCGGGAGAAAAAGGCGCGCGAGGAACGCCGCGCACAGCGCAGCAGGCAGGGAAAGCGGCAGAAGCCGGAACCGCGCCGCCGCAGGCCATAACCGCAGCGCAGAAAGGAGAATTTAAAACCCATGAACAGGCAAAAAGCACCGGAGGGAAAATTCGTTTCAACGGTCAAAATCGGGCCCAAGGGGCAGATCGTCGTTCCTAAAGAGGTGCGCGAGATGTTCGGCGTGGGGCCGGGCGATGTGCTGCTCCTTCTGGCGGACGTGGAGCGCGGCGTCGCGCTTCAGCCCTTTTCCAAAGCCGATTCCATGTTTCTTGAAATGTTTCCGCAGGGATAAGGCCGGCCGAAAGACGCTTTCTCCCTCTATTCAGAGTTCGGCATCGTTTGAAAATACCCCTGAAAATACACGTATTGAAAGCCCGCGCCGGAAAAAACGGCGGGGCTTTCTGTCTGCAGCAAAAAAAGAAACGCGCGGCCTGAGCAGGGCTTGACATCCTGCTCTCGATCGGGTATCCTGTTGGTGGCAAAGTAAGAAAAGTAATACTTTTAGGGAGAGTACCCGATGGGAAAAATCGCTTTCTTCCACATCCCGGCGCATGGCCATGCAAATCCAACCTTTGAAGTAATGCATGCGCTCACGCAAAGGGGGCATGAGGTTCGCTGCTATTCCTTTGACCTGTTCAGGACGCGCGTTAAGCAGGCCGGGGCGTCTCTCTTTTCCTGTGACGAATTCATTCCCGCGCCGCCGCAGGATCTGCACAGGAGAATGGGGCATGACGCCGCCTGTCTCATCGCCATGCTCGTGGATACGGCACTGCGCATGGAAGACGCCGTCCTCACGGATCTTCAGCTCTTTGCGCCGGACTGCGCTGTCGTCGACAGCCTGTGCATCTGGGGGCGGCTGTTCGCGCAGCGGCTTGGCCTGCCGGTTGCCGTATCCACGACCACCTTTGCCTTTAACCGGGCGACATCCCGGTTGATGAAGCGCGACTTGAAGGAAATTCTCTACGCTGTGCGGGGGCTTCCGCAGATCCTTTCCCGCCTGCGTGCCCTGAAAAGGCGTGGCTATGATGCTTCCGTTCTGGGGCAGCTGGCCGCCAACGATCCCCGCACGCCGACCATCGTGTATACATCCCGCGCGTTTCAGCCTGACGGGGAATCCTTTGGCGAGAATTATGCGTTTGTGGGGCCCTCCCTTCCCGCTCTTCCAAAGGCGGCTTCTTCCTTCGGCAAGCCGCTTCTCTATGTCTCCTTGGGCACGGCGGTCTACAATCCGGCTTTTTTCCAAAACTGCATTGAAGCGCTTCGGGATTTCCATGGTCATGTGCTTCTGTCTGCCGGCAGCGAGGCATGCATCGCCTGCCTTCGGGATATCCCCCCGCATATCACCGTGTATCCATCCGTGCCGCAGCTCGCCGTTCTTCAGGAAGCGGATGGATTCATCACCCATTGCGGCATGAACAGCGTCAGCGAAAGCCTCTCTCTCGGCGTGCCGATGGTGCTCTGTCCGCAGCAGTCCGAGCAGCGTGCCGTGGCGCGCCGGATTCAGGCGCTTGGCGCAGGTCTCTTCCCCCCGTCCCGCACCCCTGCGGGGATCCGCCGGGCCGTGGACGTGCTTTTGCGGGACAGAGCGCGCTTTCAGGCCGCCATCGCCCCCATCTGCGAAAGCTTTCGTCAATCAGGCGGCGCATCCCGCGCGGCGGATTTCATCGAGCGGATTGCCCGCTCAAAGATCTGAGCCCGCTTTTTCCTCCTCCCCTGAAGGCAAATCCAACGTCGGATTTCACGGACAATATACCTCCATTGCGGATAAATCCAAGGCCGGATTTCACGGACAATGTACCTCCATTGCGGATAAATCCAAGGCCGGATTTCACGGGCAATGCACCTGCATGGGAGGCATATCCGGTATTCGGCATGTCGAAGACTTGCCGGATCTCACCGGCAATATTCCCGGATTGCGGTCAGGGCGAATCCGGCCGGGCCGTGAGGGGAATCTCCCGCCCATCCAGCATGGCCCGTGCGAGTCTTTCCCCCTCATAGACCAGTTTAAGCGAAAAAAACGGCCTGTCCTGCGCAAGCAGGCAGAGAAACAGCGCATCGCCTTCCCACATGGGCAGGCGCGTCAACTCTGCGGTCGGCACCCATTCAAGCGTGCCTTCGTCGCATTCTGAAAGCGTTCCCTCAAACGCTGTCGCGGTAAACAGGTGCATATACTCGCAATAGCCGCCTTGCACAAACGTGACGATGCCCCTGTATGCCCATTTTGTCAGCGTGAGACCCGTTTCCTCGTGCACCTCGCGCAGCATGCATTCCTCTGGGCTTTCCCCGTGTTCAAATTTCCCGCCTATGCCTATCCATTTATCGTGATTGAGATCGTTTTTCTTCTTGACGCGGTGGAGCATCAACGTATTTCCATCCCGTGCGATATAGCATTGCGTGGTCTGCACGGCTTTTAGGCCTCCTCTTCCTCTGTCCATTCGCTCTGTCTGCCCGCTCCCCGGTCCGGTTT
>DVMG01000115.1 GCA_018715105.1 Candidatus Ventricola intestinavium | reverse complement strand
CAGGCAACCAGAATGACCGCACCCTTGATGATGTAGGTGACATTGCCGGAAATGCCCAGGAAGGTCATGCCCGAAATGATCAGCTGCATCATAAACACACCGAGAATAACGCCGCTGATCTTGCCGGTGCCGCCTACGAACGACACGCCGCCGATAACTGCGGCGGAGATGGCGTCCGCTTCATAGTTCAGGCCGAGCGTGGCTGTGGAGGAGCCCAGGCGGGCGGCCTCAATGAAGCCGGTGTAGCCATAGAGCGCGCCGGCAAGCATGAACACGCCGATGATGGTCGCCATGACATTGACGCCGGAAACGCGGGCGGCCTCTTCATTGGAGCCCACAGCGAACATGTTCTTGCCGAATGTGGTCTTGTTCCAGACGACCCACATCACGGCCGTCAGGATGACAGCCAGGATGACATAGGTCGGCACAGCCGTGGTGCCAAATTTTACAAAGGCTTTTGTGACAAAATCCGTGGTATAGCTGGTATCCAGGCTGGAAACCTGCTTGGAATTGGAAACCGTCAGATAGATACCATAGGTGATCATCTGCATGGCCAGGGTGATGATGTAAGGATGCAGCTTCCATTTGGCCATGATAAAGCCGTTGATCAGGCCGATGCAGGCGCCAATCACCATGACCAGCAGCAGCACGAGCAGCAGGTTCTGCGGCACGCCGTCGGGAATAAAGCGGCCGTTAGCCCCCGCCCTCTGCAGCAGGATAGCCGCCACGAAGGCCGTCAGGCCCGCCACGCGGCCGCCGGTCAGGTCCGTGCCGGCCAGGACGATACAACCGGCGACGCCCAGCGCCATCGGCAGACGGGAGGCCGTCAGAGAAATGATGTTGACCAGCGAGGCCACGCCGAAGAACTGCGGCCTTTGAATCTGCACATACACCGCCAGCAGCAGGATGATGATGATCATCGCATGGTCAAGCAGCCAGTTGACAACGGCGTGCCGCTTATCCTTGGCGGGCAGCGCCTTGAAAGCATCCAGTTTCGAGGACATGGTTTTGTCGGCCTCCTTATGCGTATTTTGCAGCCAATGTCATGATTTCTTCCTGCGTGGTGTGATCTGCGTCGACCTCGCCGGCGACACGGCCGCCGGACATGACGACGATCCGGTTGCACACGCCCAGCAGTTCCGGCATTTCCGAAGAAACCATGACAACGGATTTGCCTTGCTTGGCCAGCTCCTGAATAAGCTGATAGATTTCATACTTCGCGCCGACATCGATGCCTCGGGTCGGCTCGTCAAGCAGCAGCACATCCGGGCTGGTGAGCATCCAGCGGCCGAATATGACCTTCTGCTGGTTGCCGCCGGAAAGCGTGTTGATCTTGGTCTGCTGCGAGGGGGTCTTGATGCGCATGGCCTTGATCATGCTGTCCGTCGCGGCGGCCATCTTCTTATCGCTGAGCAGGCATCCGTTCAGGTATTTGCGCAGGCTCGCGATTACGGTGTTCGCGCGGATATCCAGAATGCCCAGAATGCCCGTGGCGCGGCGTTCCTCCGTCACCAGTGCAAAGCCGTTTTTGATGGATTCCTTCGGGCTTCTGTTTTCGACCTGTTTTCCATCCTTGTAGATCTTTCCGGCCTTGCGTGTCGCGTTGCCGAAGATGTTTTCAAGCAGCTCCGTGCGGCCGGAGCTGTCCAGCCCGGCGATCCCCAGAATTTCGCCCTTTCGAACGTGGATGCTGGCGTCTTTCAGATGGGAATACATCGCCGTGAGCCCCTCAACCTTGAGAATGTCTTCCTTCCCGACAACATTGTCCTTCGGCGGGAAGCGGTTGGTCAGCGGCCTGCCGACCATCAGGCGGATGATCTCGTCCATCGTCAGCTCGCTGGCCGGGCGCGTGGCCACCCACTGGCCGTCGCGCATGATGGTCACCTCGTCGGAGATGCGCAGAATCTCCTCCATCTTGTGAGAGATGTAGACGATGCCGCAGCCGCGGTTCCTGAGCATGTCGATGATCTTAAACAGATGCTCCACCTCTGTCTCCGTCAGGGAGGAGGTCGGCTCGTCAAAGACAATCACTTTGGAGTTAAAGGAAACCGCCTTGGCAATTTCCACCATCTGGCGCTGGGAGACGGGCATGGTGCTCATCACCGTCTTGGGATCGACATGGATGCCCAGGTCGTCAAAGACCTTTTTGGTGTCGTTGTAGGACTGCTTGTCCGACACAAACGGAAGCCCTTTCTTGATCAGAGGATAACGGCCCAGCCAGATGTTGTCCATCACGGTGCGCTTGAGAGCCTGGTTGAGCTCCTGGTGCACCATCGCCACGCCGTTGTCAAGCGCTTCGCGGGAGGATTTGAAGTTGATTTCCTTGCCTTCGAGATAGATGTGTCCCTCGTCCTTGCTGTAAATGCCGAAGAGACACTTCATCAGCGTCGACTTTCCTGCGCCATTTTCGCCCATCAGCGCATGCACCGTGCCCGCTTTGACCGTGAGCTGTGCATTGTCAAGAGCTTTGACGCCAGGGAAACTCTTGCAGATGCCTTCCATGCGAAGAAGTACGTTGGATTCCTGCATGTTGTGCTTCTCCTTCCCTACGGGAATCTTTCCATCCGGCAGAATTTTCTGTCCTTTGGAATAGTCAAAGAAGGCGGAAGGGCCCAGCAGTGTGACCCTTCCGCACCGAGTCAATAACGGAAATTCCGCCGGATTACTCGCCCGTGTAGATGGAGTACGGGATATTGACCGTCCAGCCGTCAACCACTTCGTAGTTCTCGTTGAGGCCTTCGAACTTGTCCTTGCCCTCGATCATGTTGGCGGTGATGGTGGCCACGGCATCCGCCATGCCCTCCGCATCCTGCTTGATGGAGCCGGTCATCTGCTTGTTGGCAATGAGCTCCTTGGCCGCGTCGGTCGCGTCCACGCCGAAGACCGGGATCACGGTGCAGTTCTCGCCGCCGGGCAGGTTGTAGCCGGCATTCTGCAGCGCGTTCACAGCGCCCAGCGCCATGTCGTCGTTGTTGCAGATCACGAGCTCAACCATGTTGCCGTTGGCCTCGTTGTACTGAGCGAGGATGGTCTGCATGTAGTCAAAGGAGGCGGTGTTGGACCAGGTGCCGTTCAGGTCGACGAGATACTTGTTGGTGTTGCTCTCGTCATAGAAGGACAGCGCCGGCTTGCCCGCGGCCGTCAGGATCGCGTCGGCATTCTCCACCGCGTACTGCGTGCGGTAGATAGCCTCCTGGTTAGCCTCGTCGCCCTTGAACATGACATAGGAGATGACGCCGTCGCCGTTGAGGTCGATCGCGTCGTAGTTTTCAAGCACGTACTCGCCGATCATGTCGCCCTGCATCATGCCGGCCTGACGGAAGTCGGTGCCGACGAAAGCAGACTTTTCATAGCTCTTAAACAGCGCGGCGGCTTCCTCGTTGTCCGTGGAAACGGCACGGTTGAAGAACACAACCGGCACATCCTGCGCCTTCACCGCATTCATCAGCGTTTCAGCGGTGCCAATCGCGCCGGATTCGACCATGTTGATGACGATGGCGCTCGCGCCGGTCACCAGAGCGGTGTTGATGTCGTCGGTCTGGGTCTGCTGGTTGGCGTTGGAGTCCTTATCCACATAGGAAAGGCCCTTCTCTTCCATCGCAGCATTCAGCGCCGTGCGCACGCTGGAAAGATACACGTCGCCGAACGTATACCAGGAAACAAAGACCTCGCCTTCCGCCGCCGCGACACCGCAGAGCATCGTCAGGCAGAGGGCCGCGACCATCATCATCGCGATGAATTTTTTCATGGGAATACACCTCTTCTTTTTATTTCAACGGGAAAACTCCCGCTGAGTGGCTTGTACAGGCGGCGCCCTGAACAGAAGCGCCCGATTCGCTGGGATTATTTCACGATTTCATTCCTTATTTTTTATTGAGCATGCCATCTGTATGTTTATTATAATCAACGTTTCAACAGATGTCAACGTCTTTTTTTGAATCAATTGAATAGAACGCGTATTCTTTCCCTGTGTAATCCTTTGCCGGATATAAGCTTTAGCTCCTGCCTTGCCTGGCTTTTTATGTATATGCGGATTGTGTGCCTTTCACCCCTGTTTTCGCCGCGCTGTGAAAAAGATTTTTTCATCTCTTTGTGACATACAAACTTCCGCTTGCAAACTGCGCGGAGATCGTTCATAATGAAAAGGCATCACAGGGCGTCCTTTCGCCTTTTTACTCTGAAGAAGGGAGAACACACCATGTTCCTTGCCGATATCCGGCGCGACGATCGCTTCGAGGGGTATCTGATCGTCCGCTCCGCCGAGCAGCGGGCAGCCGCTTCCGGAAAAAACTATCTGGATATGACCCTCGCCGACCGTTCGGGCTCCATCAACGCCAAAATGTGGGATGGCACCGTGCAGCCTCCCGTCGCGGGAAGCATTGTCAAAGTGCGCGCCACGGGCAATGAATTCAACGGCCGCATGCAGCTGCGCGTTGAAAAGATCCGCGCCGTTGAAAAGCGCGATGAGGTGGATATGTCCGCTCTGATCCCCTGTGCGCCGGAGGATCCCCGGGAAATGCTCGCGCAGGTGGTCCGTGCCGCCGACCACATTGCCGACAACGATCTGCGCCGGATCGCCTGCGAGCTGCTCGACCGCGCAGGGGACCGGCTTCTCACCTTTCCCGCCGCCAAGCAGATGCATCACGCGGAGCGGGGCGGTCTGCTTCACCATATGACCACCATGCTGCGCGCGGCCAGCGCGCTGATGAGCGTCTATCCCCAGCTCAATCCCAGCCTGCTCACGGCCGGCGTCATCGTTCACGATCTAGCCAAGCTCGATGAGATGGATGCCGATGCGCTTGGCCTTGTCTCCGATTACAGCGTGGATGGAAAGCTGCTGGGGCACATCGTTCGCGGGGTGGTCAACATCCAGCTTGCGGCGGAAAAGACCGGGGCCAGCCCGGCCAAGGCGCTGCTGCTCCAGCACATGGTGCTCTCCCATCATGGCATTGCGGATTACGGCAGCCCGATGCCGCCCAAGTTCCCGGAGGCCGAGGTGCTGCACATGATTGATACGCTGGATGCGCGCCTTTTTGAAATGAACGAAGCGCTTTCCCGTGCCATGCCGGGCGGTTTTTCCGAGAAGGTCTGGGGGCTTGAGAACCGCCAGCTTTACCGCATTCCGGAGGAAGACCTGACCCGGTGACGATCCTCCTTACAGAAAAACGGGGCATCCGCGTTTAAACGCGGATGCCCCGCAGTTTCCCGGCATAAAATTGATCCCGCTCAAAAGAGCCTTCCTTTTTCTATTTTCTATCGAAATCAGGGCGTTATTCCCTCCCCTTTGCGGGAGGGAACACGTTTTCGGACAGCCGCTCCATTTTCACATGTTGCGCTTCAGCCCTCATTTGACCGCCGTCGCATTCATGCCAATGCGGACGTGCTCGTTCGTTTCCAGTTCGAGGGTCACGTCAAACGCCGCGCCGCCGTCCTCCTTTGTGCTTGCCCCGGCAATCTTCACCACCGTAGCCTGAATCGGCTCACCGGCATAGGCATCCAGCGTCACCGTCATCTCGTCCCCGATGTGGATGCCGGAAAGCTCGTCTTCATCCACCGCGCAGACCAGCTTCACCGCATCCGCCGGGCAGTATGTGGCCATGGGCGCATCCTTGGCGATCTGTTCGCCGCGCACGGCGGAAAGGCTCAGCAGCACGCCATCCTCCGGCATGAGCACGCTGCCCTCGCCGCCCTGCATCCCATCCAGCCGGTCGGGCACAATCTCAAAGAGCAGGTCTCCCCGGCTCACCTGCTGGCCTTCCCGCACATGAACGGCCAGCACATATCCCTCCGCCGTCACCGGTTTGGGATCCACGCGCGAGAGCCGTCCGCTGCCGATGCAGCTGTCGGAGGCAAAGTCATCGTCGCGGTAGACCTTGATGGATTCATTCAGGCGCATGTTCTTTTCGCTGAGCACCTCCAGCGTGTAAGAGTTGCCGCTCACGCCGGTGATGCGCGCCTCGCCCTTGCGGTCATGATTGCTTGTGGAACGGATATAGACCGGCTCGCCCACGTGGATGATTCTGTTTTCGTTGTCGCTGTCTGCTCCGGTGGTCGTGCATTCAGCGGTATACCGTACAGTCTGTTCGATGTAGGCCAGCGCCTGATAGCGCTCCTGCACGGATGCGGCACTGTCCCCCGGCTGGGCAAACACAGCCGTCACGGTTCCGTCAAAATCCGCATATACGGGGGTCGTGCGAATGGCGAACAGGGGCTCTCCCTGCGCGAGGATGTCGCCCTCGCACACGTCAAAATCCCCCACCACACCGCTGTATGGCGCAAAGATGGTTCGTTCGGCGGCCGCTTCCACCACGCCGTCGATCTCCACGGAATTGACCGCCTCTTCCGCTCCCGCGGCCTGGGCCGCCAGAGCCAGGCTCAGCGCCGCGAGCAGCGCGATTCCCGTCCTTTTCATATCTTTCTTCCTTTCTGTTCTTTCTATGTTCTTTCTAAAGGGTATTTTTCCAAAGAGTCCTGTCCGGCAGCCCTTCGTTTTGACCGGATCTTTCGCCTTCCCCGCAAAGGAGAATGGAGCAGGCCGCATTCCTGTCACATGCTGCGCAGCGCGTCGATGGGGTTGAGGTTGCTGGCCTTGCGTGCGGGAGCCCAGCCAAATATGATGCCCACCGCCGCGGAGAAGCTCACGCCCAGCCCGATGGCAAACGTGTTGAGCGAGAACGTGATGTCCGTGTTCACGCAGATGACATACGAGATCGTCACACCCACCAAAACGCCAATGACGCCGCCGAGCAGGGAAAGAATGATCGCCTCGATCAAAAACTGCATCTGAATCTGACCGGGCTCCGCGCCAAGCGCCTTGCGCAGGCCGATCTCCGTGGTGCGCTCGGTCACGGTTACCAGCATCATGTTCATGATTCCAATGCCGCCAACCACCAGCGCAATGGAAGCGATGCCCACAAGGAGGGACATCATCATCGACGTCATCAGGTTCATGGCCTCCGTCATCGACTCCATGTTGATGATGGTATAGGTATCCTCCTTGTAATTGAAGATTGCGTCCAGCACCGCCTCCATCTCCTCTACGGCGGCGTCCGTGTCATCCGGATCGGTGACATACACCTCCACCGTGTCCACGGTTGACGTGCCGGCCATCTTCTTGGCCGACGTATACGGCACATAGACCGTGCCGTCCGTGTTGCCGCCCAGCAGAATCTGGGAAAAAAGGCTCGAATCTTCGTCTTCGTTGATCGTGCCGACGACGGTATATTCAAATCCGCCCAGATAGAGGGTCTGCCCCATCGGGTCTTCTCCGAAGAACAGCGTTCGGGCCGCCCCTCCATCGACCAGGCACACGCGCGACTGGCTGCTTACATCCAGGGCGTTGATGGCCCGCCCGCGGGCGAGCAGATCGGCGTTATGCCTGAAATACTCATCGTTGTTGCCGCTGACCATGATCCTGTCCGACCAGGCATCCCCGCGCCTGGCTGTCACGGTGGCGTTGAGCGAAGGGGAAATGCCTGCCACATGGTCGCAGGCAAGCAGCTGTTCAAGGTTTGCGTCCGTCAGGCCGCGTTTGATATCCGTGCCCGTGACGGAGATGCGCAGCGTGCCCAGCCCCATTGCGTCAAACTGGGCGTTCATCGTATCCGTTGCCCCCTGCACAACGGTCATCAGCGCAATGATCGCTCCCACGCCAATGATGATGCCCAGGGTCGTGAGAAACGTGCGCATTTTGTTTCCCGCAATGTTGGACACGGACATGCTCACGTTTTCCATGAACATATCCCATTTTTTCTTAATCAAACGCGCTCACCCCTTCTGTGAGTACACCGTCCAGAATGTTGACGATGCGCGTCGCGTGGCGCGCGATCTTCAGATCGTGCGTAATCATGATAATGGTGCGTCCTTCCGCGTTCAGCTCGCGGAAGAGACCCATCACCTGCTCGCCCGTCGCCTGATCCAGCGCGCCGGTCGGCTCATCCGCCAGCAGAAGCGTGGGGTTTGTGGCCAGCGCGCGGGCAATGGCCACGCGCTGCTGCTGGCCGCCGGAGAGCTGGTTCTGATAGTGGTGCATTCTGTCCTTGAGGCCCACGCGCACGAGCATCTCCTGCGCGCGGCGCGTGCGCTCCTTGGGCGGCACGCCCGCGTATACGAGCGGCAGCTCCACATTTTTGAGCGCATCCAGCCTGGGAAGCAGCTGAAACTGCTGGAAAATAAAGCCGATCTCCCGGCTTCGGATGTGCGCGAGCTCCTTCTGATCCAGGTCGCGGATCACGCGGCCATGCAGCGTGTATTCCCCGGCCGTGGGGGTGTCCAGGCAGCCGATGATGTTCATCAGCGTCGATTTGCCGCTGCCGGACGGCCCGAGGATGGAGAGGAATTCTCCCTCCCGGATGTCAAGATCGATGCCCTTGAGGATGGTCTGCACTTCATCCCCCATCTGGTATTGCTTCACAATCCCGCGCATCGAGAAAAAATCATTGCCCATACGCCCTCCGGTCATCGTCCCGCATCCCGCATCTGCTGCAGGAGCTGCGCGACGCTCACGCTGCTTGGCTTGAGAATGGTCTCCCCGGCGCGCAGTCCGTCCGTAATCTGGCAGTAAATGCCGTCATTCACGCCGACGGTCACAGGCACCTGCACGACATCCTTCCCATCGGATGCGCGCATGTAGACATACGGCATGTTGTACTCGTCAAACTGGATGGCATCCATCTTGATGAGCGTCGCGTTTTCCGCATGGTCGCGAAGCACCTTGGCGCTGACCTGCATGCCGGGATACACGCCTTCGCTCTGCGGCAGATCCAGGGTTGCCGTGTAGTAGGACAGATCTCCCGACGCCGTGCCGTTCTTGTCAAGCGCCGTCACCGTGCCGGTAAACGTATCGCCCAGCGCCAGCACCGTGATTTCCGCCTCGGTGCCCGGCGTGACGGCGGCGATGTCGTATTCATCCACATCCAACTCCACCGTCAGGCGGCTCAGGTCCATGATCTCCACGGTTTTATCGCCCGCGCTGACGACGCTTCCCTCTTCAATATAAAGCCCCGTCACCTCGCCGGCCATATCCGCCTCCACGGTGGTTCCGTTTTCCGTGCGGTAAAGCCGCGTTCCCTGATCCACCTGCTGGTTTTGCTGCACGTAGACCGTGCGCACGGTATCCGTTTCGGCCGCTGTCAGCGTCTGCCTGAGCGGCGCCTTGACCAGACCGTCAAAATTGTAATACGTGGTCAGGTCGCCCGTTGTAACCGGCTCTTCCGTATACACGGCAGACTGCGTTTTCTGCGACACAACGCCCAGCCACACGGCGATGCCCGCCACAAGGATCGCAAGGACGATCCACTTGATCCATTTTCTCTTCTTTTTTTTCACGCAAGTGCGCCTCCTTCATCTTACAGCTTCCTCATTATACCGTGCGATTATAAACGCAGTGTAAACAAACGGCCGATTCTTCAGCGCTCTTTCTTTTGTTTTTGAAAGGTCAGTCGGAGAGGTTGTTCCTTAAAACAATAAATAAAAAGCGTTACATCCTCTTCACATCCGGAAAAGGACATAACGCTTTGGATCCTTCGCATTCTGGCGCGCCGCATTGCGCATCGGGCCTTCCCTCGCTCAAGAAGAGTCCCTGCACGGGAAGGCATGCGGGCCTTTTCCCGTCACAGGTTTGCCCGGATCTTTTCGATCATTTCGGCATACTGCCCGTCGGTGAGCAGCGTCCTGCCGGGATTCATGGCAAATACGCCGCCCCACTCGTATTCATCCTTATACTTGGGCACAAGATGCATGTGAAGGTGGCAGCCCGTATCGCCATAGGCGCCATAGTTCACCTTATCCGGGTGAAAAGCCGCGTGAATAGCCTTGGCTGCGCGCGCCACATCGGCGAAAAACGCATTGCGCTCTTCCTCGCTGATGTTCACAATTTCGCTGACGTGATCTTTATAAGCCACGATGCAGCGGCCGGGGTGGCTCTGCTCCTTAAACAGAATCAGCGAACTGACGCTCAGCTCGCAAATCGGGATGCCGAATGCGCTAAGCAATTCTCCGCCCATGCAGTAACCACAGTTTGTGTCTTTCATCGTTCATTCCTCCTGTCTTTTTCTCTTTCCTTTTTGTATTTATATCTGTCTTTTTGATGTCTGTCTTTTCCACAATGAAAACTCAAATGATGCCGGTCGCATCCCCGACGAAAGGCCGTAAAGCCTGCCGCCCAGCGTCTGCGACCGGAGCGGTGCAAAAGGGATCCTCAATAACCGGTTGCCTCTTCCTTTTTGATCAGCTTGATGATGCGGCTTGTGCCAAGCCGCGTCGCCCCCAGCTCAAGGAAGCGCTCCGCGTCCTCCAGCGAAGCGATGCCGCCCGCCGCCTTGATGCCCTTTCCCGGCGCCATGTGCGCCTTCATGAGCGCCACATCCTCAAAGGTTGCGCCGGCCGTGGAAAAGCCGGTGGATGTCTTAATATAATCCGCATCCGAGCGGGAGACGATGTCGCACATGCGGATCTTCTCTTCCTCGGTGAGCAGGCATGTCTCAATGATGACCTTGAGCGTGCGGCCCGCGCAGGCCGCCTTCACCGCATTGATTTCGGCCAGCACATCCGCGTCACGCCCATCGCGCAGCATCCCGATGTTGATGACCATATCGATCTCATCCGCGCCGTTTTGGACCGCGTCGGCCGCCTCAAAGGCCTTCGCCTGTGTGGTTGAATATCCGGTGGGAAACCCGATGACCGTGCACACGCCGACTTTATCCGCCCGATCCTGCATGTATGCTTTGCAGGCCGCCACATAGCAGGCCGGAATGCAGACCGTTGCCGTGTGATAGGCCATGGCATCCTCGCAGATCTCACGAATCTGCTCCCATGTGGATTCGGGCTTGAGCAGCGTGTGGTCGACCGTGGACAAAAGGGTTTTGATCTCCATAGACGCCTCCTGTTTTTTCTTTTATTATACAGCATGGCGCGGTGCGGGGCAAGGGGAGGCCTTTTTCAGGCTTTCCATTTTTCCTGTTTAGGCGTATACTTTGATGGACTGGATCGGCTTGGGAACCGCATGAAAACCGGGCTTTTGGCCCTAAATGGCGAGCCCTATGCCGTGTATAGAGAAGGAGGTCACACAGATGATCATCGGCATGAGAGGACATGACTTCGGGCGGCTGCCGCCGGAACGGCTGGCCACAGCCATTCAGCAGGCGGGATTCTGCGCGACACAGCTTGCCTTTACAAAGGCCTTTCCTCCTCCCGCGGAAGCATACATGACACGGGAATCCCTCCGGCATATCCGCCGTGTGTTTGCCGCGCACGGCGTCGCCCTGCCCGTCATGGGCTGTTACGTCAGCGCCAGCGACAGCGACCCCGCTGCGTTTGAAGACGCCAGGGCCCGCTTTGCCGCCTGTCTGCGCGCCAGTGTGCTCCTGGGAGCGGGCTGCGTGGGCACGGAAACCACGCATTTCACCGCCGATGAATCCGAGCGGGATGCGGCCTATGCGCGCCTTCTTTGCTTTACGCGGGCCGCCGTGCGCGAGGCCGAGGCCTGCGGCGCATTTGTGGGCATCGAGCCGGTTGCTCTGCATACGCTCAACACCCCGGAACGGACACGGCGCCTTCTTGACGACGTGCCCAGCCCCCATCTGCGCGTGATATTGGATCTGGCCAATCTGATCACCCCGGAAACCACGGCTCCTCAGGCTCAGCGCGAGATGCTCGGCCGCAGCCTGGCGTGCTTTGGCGGCCGGATCGCGGTGCTGCACATCAAAGACGGCGTCTTCAGCGCCGAGGGCAAATGGGAAAACCGCCCGCTTGGCCAGGGGATCATGGATTGGGCGCACATCCTGCCCCTGCTGCGCGAGCATGACGACAGCCTGTGCGCCCTGCGCGAGGGTGTGTTTCCCGGCATGGCGCAGGAGGAATGCCGGATCATGCAGCGGTGGATGGAGGGCTAAGCGCCCGTGCGGCGCTTTCCGCAAAACAGAGGGCATGGGCTATGCCCGCCGCTCTCCCCTGCGGTGAACGCCGGAACCTCTGGCAAGTCCGGCGCGGGGGATTGACATTTTTCTCTTCGCATGGTATACTGCATGCGCTGTCTGAAGACAGAAAAAAATCAATTTCTGGCAGAATGAAGCGAGAAGAAGCCATGAAGGCGACGGCCGGCGAAACGGCCCCGTTTTCATGGCTTTTTTGCCGTTTCCCCGACGGCGCTGTTCAAAGAGATGTACACAACAAAAAAGATTACACAACAAAGGAGAATGTCCATGCATACCGCCTTTTCTGCAAAAAAGCTTACCGCCTCCGCCATGCTGCTGGCCATCGGCCTGCTGCTTCCCTTCCTTACCGGACAGATCCAGGGCATCGGCAACATGCTCTGCCCCCTTCACCTGCCCGTGTTTCTCACAGGCATGATATGCGGCCCCTTCTGGGGAACGGCGGTGGGCGTGATCCTGCCGCTGCTTCGCAGCTTTCTTTTCGGCATGCCGCCGCTGATGCCGACCGCCGCCGCCATGGCCTTTGAGCTGGCTGCCTACGGCCTGGTCAGCGGTATTCTGCGCGCAAAGCTGCCCAAAACGCTGCCGATGCTCTTTGTCTCCCTCATCGGCGCCATGGTGCTCGGCCGCGCCGTCTGGGGAATCGCCAGCCTCGTGCTCTATGGATTCACGGCCCGTGTGTTCACCTGGCAGCTCTTTGTCACCAACGGGTTTGTCCAGGCCATCCCGGGCATCCTCCTGCAGCTCATTCTGATTCCCCCCATCGTGCGCGCCGCGGAAAAGGCGCATCTTCCCGGCTGATAAAGAAAGGCCCTCTCCCTTTTCCCGAAGTATATCGCACTGTCCATGCAAAAAACGCGCTGAAACGCCTCCCGGCACACAGCGCGTCTTTTCTTTCATCCATCATGCATCATGGCTTGTCAGGGGCTGATCAGGTCAAGCCGCATCAAGATCAGATCGGCATAGGTTCCATCCCGGTATTTCATCGCGCGCCTGTTCAGGCCGAATATCTGAAAGCCCAGGCGTTCATAAATCGCCCGTGCGCGCGCGTTTGTGCTCACCACATCCAGCTCGATCTGCTCGATCCCAGCCTCTTCTGCCGCCCGGATGCAGTTTTCCATCAAAGCGGTGGCAACGCCCCGGTGCCAATAGGCCCGAAGCACCGAAATGCCCAGACCGCCCCGATGGCGAAGCCGCTCCTGGGGGCCTATGGGCAGAACGCTGCACATGCCAATCAGCTGGCCGCTTAAAAAGGCGCCCAGCACCAGCGCACGCGGGTTTTCAAGCACACTCTGCAGAAAAGCGGCCTCCTGCTCTTCGCTCATGCGCACCTCATCCGGATAGCGCGACATGTTGCGTGTCTCTGCGGATGTCTTTTTCGTCAGCTCCAGCCCCGCCGGCGCATCCTGCGCGGTAAGACTGCGCAGCACGAGCATTTCCCCGTTTGCGAGCATCCTGCGGCTTTCCCATCGCATGCCGTTCTCCCCCTCCATCTCCGAGGCGTGAATGAACCGCCGGCCTTTTCTCTCTAAACGCAGGGGGCCATATCGCGGCCCTGCATTTCCTTCCCTAGGAGCCCGCGCCGGACGCGCGCTCCGCCTGTGCGCGCACCTCGTCAAACCGCTTTACGGGCGGCTGCGGGGAAAGATGCTCCCCGATGTGCTTTTCCATCCATACCATATCATACCACCGGCCAAATTTGTAGCCGCACTCGTGAAATTCTCCCACAAGCCGGTAGCCGAGCCGCTGATGAAAAAGCACGCTGTCCCTTGTGAGGTATTCATCCTCTTCGCGCGGATACGCGATACAGGCGTTCAGGTTGAGGATCCCCTGCGCGCGAAGCGCGCCTTCCAGCGCGTCATACAGCGTTCGGCCGATCCCCATGCGCCTGCCGTCCCGGCGAACGTAGATGGCTGTCTCCGCCGCCCATTGATAGGCCGCGCGCGCATGAAACGGCCCGGCATAAGCATAGCCCATGATCCGTCCGCCTGCCTGCGCGACGAAATAAGGATACATGCGCAGCGTATTTCGGATGCGGCCGGCAAATTCCTCCGCCTGCGGCACATCGTATTCAAATGTGATGGCTGTCTCCCTGACATAGGGCGCATAGATATCCAGCAGCGCCTGTGCGTCATCCGGCGTGGCCACACGAAGGGAGATGCGCTCAGCGGCTGGCGCAGCGCTTCCCTGGACGGATTTCAAGGCTGTTTCCATAATTCTTTCTTCCCTTCGTTGGTCGGCATAAGCATCGCTTTTTATGACAAGCGTTTTTTCAGATGCCTCATAGCCGCGCGCCCGGCTTTCCGTATTCCCCGTCAAGATTGCGGTAGCGCAGCGCCTCCAGGACATGCTCACGGCGGATGCCTTCTTCCCCTTCCAGGTCGGCGATGGTACGGGCCACCTTCGTCACGCGGCTCACCGCGCGCATGGACAGGCCGTAACGTTCACACGCGCGCTCCAGCACGCTGCGGCATTCGCCGTCCATGGCGCAGTATCTCTCAAGCCCGCGCGCGGAGAGCTCGGCGTTGCATGCGATATTCTCTCCCTGATAGCGCTGCCGCTGGCGTTCACGCGCGGCCTGCACCCGGGCCCGGATGGCGGATGAAGGTTCCTCCGGCGCGCTTTGGGCAATCTGCCGGACCGGCACGGCCGAAATCTCCAGCTGCATGTCGATACGGTCGAGCAGCGGCCCGGAGATCCGCCCCAGATAGCGCGCAATCTCCCTGGGCGTACAGCGGCAGGGCTGTGTGCGACTGCCATAATTCCCACAGGGGCAGGGATTCATCGCCGCCACAAGCATGGCCCTGGCGGGGTAGCGCGCCTGCGCGCTCACGCGCACCACGGAGACGAAGCCGTCTTCAAGCGGCTGGCGCAGCGCTTCCAGCGCGGCACGGTCGTATTCCGGAAGCTCATCCAGAAAAAGCACGCCGCCGTGCGCCAGGCTGATCTCCCCCGGGCGCGCCTTGGCCCCGCCGCCGACCAGGGCGGCTGCGCTCACCGTGTGGTGCGGCGCGCGAAACGGCCGCTCCGTCACCAGCCCGCCGCCCGTTCCCGGTACACCCGCCGCGCTGTGGATGCGCGTGACCTCCAACGCCTCAGCAAGCGTCATGTCCGGCAGGATGCCCGGCAGGCAGCGCGCCATCATCGTCTTTCCACTGCCCGGAGGGCCGATCATCAGCACATTGTGCCCGCCTGCCGCGGCGATCTCCAGCGCCCGCTTGGCGCTGCGCTGGCCGCGCACATCGGCAAAGTCCGCCGCCGTCCGGCGCGCCTTAAGCAGCCCGGCATAGGGCTGGGCCGCCAGAGGAGAAAGGCGTGCCTTGCCGCGCAGGTGCGCGATGGCCTCGCTCAGGTGCGCAACGGGCAGCACCTCAAGCCCTTCCACACAGGCGGCCTCTCCTGCGCTCTGTGCGGGAAGCATGACCGCGCGCAACCCGTGTTCCTTCGCCGCAATCGCCATGGAGAGCGCGCCGCGCACCCCCATTACACTGCCCGACAGCGAAAGCTCCCCCACCGCCGCCACGCCCGCGAGCGCCTGTGCGTCGATCACGCCCGTCGCCGTGAGGATGGCCAGCGCGATGGGCAGATCATAGGCAGGGCCTTCCTTGCGGACATCCGCCGGGGCCAGGTTGATGGTCAGCCGCGCCACGGGGAAGCTCATGCGGCAGGCGGCCATTGCCGCGCGCACGCGCTCGCGGCTCTCCTTCACCGCAGCGTCCGGCAGGCCGACAATCTCAAACATCGGCATTCCGTCCGTGCTGTAGGCCTCCACCGTGACCGGATAGCCCTGGATGCCCATGAGCCCCAGACTGTTTACGCTGGCGAGCATGCTCGTTCCTCCTCTGTGCTGTTTGGGCGGCGGCTTACCAGCCCAGCCTGCGGCAGTAAGCCAGGAAGTTTCCGCCTGCGATGTCCGAAACCGCCTCTTCGCTGTAGCCTCTGCGGCGCAGTTCGCTGAGAATGGCCGGAATATCCGCCGGGCTGCGGCAGTCATCCGGCGTGGTTTCGATGCCGTCAAAGTCGCTGCCGAAGCCCACATGCTTCTGCGCGCCCAGCTGGCAAATGTGGTCGATATGATCGCAGAGGGTGGAAATGCTTGCCCTCCCTGTCGGGGAGAGGAACGCCGGATAGAAGTTCACGCCTATCCATCCGCCACGCTCGGCCATGGCGCGGATCTGCCTGTCCGTCAGGTTGCGGAAATGCGGGCACAGCGCATGCGCACAGGAGTGGGATGCCATCGGCGGCTGGCTGTGCCTGTCCATCAGATCCCAAAAACCGGCCTCGTTCAGATGGCTGGTATCCGCAGCCATCTTCAGGCCGGCCATCTCGCGCAGGATCTCCCAGCCCTTCGGCTTGATGCCGTCCCTTGACCCCGCTTTGGCCGGGGAGGCGATTTCGTTTTCGTTGTTCCAGGTCAGAGCAGCCATGCGCACACCCCGATTGTAAAACTCGTGCACGCGCTCTGCACGGCCCTCAAAGATCTCGCCGCCCTCTATGCTCAGAAGGATCTTGACCTTGCCTTCCTCCGCCTCCAGCGGCGAATTGACGCACGTCCACCCCTGGGTATCGCGCAGGCGTTCAAAAACCGCGTACTCAGCCATCGCCTTCTCATAGGGATGGTCGCTCACGCCGCCGGGGCCGGCAAAAAGCGTGCATGTCTGCAGGCTCATGCCCCCGCGTTCCATGGCTTCCATGGTCACGCACGGTGTGCATGCCGGTTCCAGCGCGCGCATGTAAAGGGTATCGCAGTGTGTATCACAGATCAGCATGGGCTGTTCCTCCATTTCTGCTGCACTTCTGTTCCCGCGCCTGAAAAGCGCAGGCCGCGGCTGTCGCGGCCCTCGCCGTTTCAAGGCGCTTATGGCTCGATGGCGAAAGAGAACGCGAGATCCCCCTGCGCGCTGACGCGGCAGGCGTCCTCCACGTCCGTTCCCCAGCTGTCAATGCCGCCCACGCCGCGCACCGCGCCGTACAGGCAGAGCACCGTCCGCCGCACGGGGGGCAGCTCCTCGTGGTGGGTGGCGCTTTCCAGCTCCATGGCGGTATACGGCAGACAGCTGAAGGCAAAGGGCTCTCCCTCCCGCACGATGCGCAGCGTGCAGGCACGCCGCGCTCTGTCCGTATTGGACAGGGACGTGCTGCGCGTGATCTCAACCCATTCGCTTTGCATGTGCATGCCGCAGTCCTGCGGCACCAGGTAGGGCGTGACCGGCAGGCCTTTGACCTCAAACACGCCGCGGGCCGCGCCGGCCATTCTGTCGGGATAGGTTTCCCCGGAAAGGCCCTCATAGCGGTAGCCGTCCGCCGCCGTGGGCATGATCAGGCGAAGGCCGAAGACGGGCAACTCCGGCAGCCCCTCCTGCCCGTGGTATACGCATGTCACGGTCATTTTCCCGCCTGCAGCCACCGCATAGGTCACCTCAACCTGCGCGGCCGGCCTTGTGACCGTCTCATAAGCGAATGTGATGGCCACGCGCTGCGCGCGCTCATCGCAGCCAAACCGGTTGTTTTCCGGGGCAATGGGCAGGGGGATCTCCTGCCCATCCACGGCAACGCGGACGCCCACCGGCGCGATGAACGCATCCGCCGCCAGCCACATGCCGGACTTCAGATGGAAGTGGCTGCCGCGGTCATTGTCCGTCAGCGCGCGCCAGAACGTGGGCATGACCGGGCGGTAAAGCCATTCCCTCCCCGCGCAGACGAGGGATTCCAGCGCGCCCTTGGCATAGGAAAAGATGTAGTGAAAGCCCTCTCCCGCGACGCCCAGCGTCACATCGCCGAAGATCAGGCGCAGCATTTCAGTCGTACAAGCCATAGTAATATCTTACCTCCTGCATGGCGGGTTTTTCCGTGCGGTCGGCAAAGACAATGCCGTTTCCCGAGAATTCATAGTCGCTCGGCCTGTCGTCAAAATCTCCACCATAGCGCAGCACGTCACGGCCCGTCACCTCGTCGCGCACAAAGAGCGCCTGATCGATGAAATCCCAAATAAAGCCGCCCTGATACAGAGGATACTCGCGCAGCAGATCCATGTAGGATCCAAGACCGCCCAGGGAGTTGCCCATGTCGTGCATGTACTCGCAGAGGATAAACGGCTTGGGGGGATCACTTTCAAGATAGGCCCGGACAGTCTGGGGCGTGGAATACATGTGGCTCTCCATGTCAGAGATCCTGTCCTTATAGGCGGGCGCGCGGAAAACGCCTTCATAATGCACAAGCCTGTCCGGATCCCTTTCCTTAAAGTAAGCGTTCATCTTCACCAGCGCTTCGCCCGCATAGGATTCATTTCCAAGCGACCAGAAGAGCACGGATGGGTGGTTTTTAAACGTCTCAAAGTTGTTTTTCGCGCGGTCGAGCACTGCGCCTTCCCACTCCGGCAGGCTGCCGGGCACATTGTAAGAGGGCTCCACCCGGCTCATCTTCTGCCAGGAACCGTGGCTCTCCAGATTGGTTTCCGCCATCATGTAAAGGCCGTGCCGGTCGCACAGGCTGTAAAAGGACAGCCTGTTGGGATAGTGGCTGGTGCGGACCGCGTTGATGTGGTTGCGCAGCATAATCTCGATATCCTGCCGTTCATCCTCATCGGTGATGCAGCGGCCGCTGTGCGCATTCCATTCATGGCGGTTGACGCCGTTGAGGATGAGCCGCCTGCCGTTGAGCATCATGACCTTCTCGCGCAGTTCGATCTTCCTGAAGCCGAGGGCCTGCGGCACGATTTCGCAAAGCGTGCCGTTTGAATCATACAGGCGCACCTCCAGCGTATACAGGGTGGGATTCTGGTGATCCCAGAGCTTCACCTCGCCGGGGATTTCCAGCGTATCGTCCGTTTCCGGCGCGATTGCGCGGGAGACATCGGCGAGCACGCGCTCTCCATCCCGCAGGGTGAGCTGAACGCGCCCTTCCCGCATGGGGCCGCTCAGCTTCAGGCGCACGCGAACATGGCCCTTGCGCGTGCCCACATCCACCTGGGGCTGCACCCACAGATCCTGCACATGTGCATCCGGCAGCGCGATCAGGCTCACGCTCCGAAAGATGCCAAAAAACCGGAAAAAGTCCTGATCCTCCAAAAACGCAGCGCTGCTGCGCTTGTGCACCTCTACCGCCAGCACATTGCCCCTCTCCCGCACAAAGGGCGTGGCATCAAACTCGGACATGGAGAAGCTGTCTTCCGCATAGCCGAGGAACTGCCCGTTCAGCCAGACATACATGGCCTGCTCCACGCCTTCAAAGCGCAGGATCACACGCTTTCCCCGCTGCAGCTCATCCAGGTCAAACGTGCGCACGTAAGACCCCACAGGGTTATAGGCCGCTCCGCTGAACATGCCCTCCATCTGCGCGCCCTTCATGCCGGTAAAGGGCGGCCGGCGGAAGAGGTGGCCTTCCCAGGGATACATGGTATTGATGTAATGAATCCGGTCATACCCCGCGATCTCGATATGCCCCGGAACGTTGATCTCGTCAAATCCCGTCACGTCATAACCCTCGCGGTAAAAATCCGCCGGACGGGAGGCGGCGTTGACCGAATAGCGGAATTTCCATACCCCGTCAAGCGACTGGGTGAGCGTGCTTTGCCCCTTCGCGTAATCCCGCTCGCATCCGTAGTGCACGTGGTCACTGTGGGCCTCGACCTGGCCGACGCGGAAAACGCGCGGGTCGTCGAGCCATCTGATGTCTGCCTGCATAGCTGCTCCTTTCGGGCCCATGGGGCCGGGAAAAATACCATTCCGCC
>DVMG01000114.1 GCA_018715105.1 Candidatus Ventricola intestinavium | reverse complement strand
TACCGGCTATATTCACGGTGGATGCAGCCCCATCGGGATGAAGAAGGCCTATCCCACGTTTCTCGATGAGACCGCTCAGCTTTTTGACACCATCTGCGTCAGCGCGGGACGGATTGGGGCGCAGGTGGAGCTTTCTCCGGATGCTCTGCGCGTGCTTACAGGGGCCGCCTACGCGTCTGTGACGGATTGATAAAAGATCGGATCCTGCCGCCGCATGGAAGATCCATGCAGGAAACCGGTTCGGGAGGGAATCTGCCCTTTCCGAACCGGTTTTTCGCATGGTTTTCGCAGTTTGCTTTTCTATCCTGTGCATTCAGCCCTGCGTGCTCCTGATGCACAACGCGCCTTCGCGTGATTGATTTTTTCTCTTCATTCCTGTAAACTATCTCTGCACATATCTTTCAGCGCAAACCCGACATGAGAAAGGAGGTTCCTCCCACCCATGAAGGTTTCCATCAGCGCGCTTTCCATCGCCTATGGATTGACGCCGGAAGCATTGCGGTATTACGAGGAAAAAGGGCTGCTGACCCCTGAGCGTGCGTCCGCCAATGGGTTTCGCCGGTTTTCTATCGCGGATGTACAGCGCCTTGGCATCATCAAGAGCCTGCAGCGTCAGGGATTCTCGCTGGATGAGATTCGCCGGGCGCTGACGGGTTGTCCGCTTGAGGAGCTGATCGCTCTGATGGATGAAAAACGCGCACAGCTTCGCGAGCAGCTCGCGCTTTCTCAGGCAATCTATCACCGCCTGACCGCGGGCACGGACCTGCTGCGCGACTGCGAACGCCTGGAGGGAACGCCGCGTCTTTGTGAAGGTTGTGCCGCGTATCTGGTGGATTTTGATTCCATCTCCGCCCTGTGGGGCGCAGTGCCGCGCATGCCGCTGCTCAAAGAGCTCATTGACGCGCTGCCGCTGACCAGCTATTGCACCACCGTTCCGCTGGCCCGCCTGCAGGGACGGGATGTGCCTACGCGGGTGGGAATTGTGGCTCCTGCCGAATTTGTGGCGGTCATCCACGCGGATTTTTCCCGCATGCGCATGAGCGCGGGGCCACGCACGGTGCGTACTCTGTTTGAACTGTGCCCTCCGGAACGCAACTCCGTCCTTCCAGCCATCACAAAGGCGCTCTCTTTTCTGAATGCGCAGAGGCTCACACCCGTGTGCGAGGGGTATACGCGGCAATACGCCTGGTTTGTGGATGAGACCGGCGCCATGCGCCACTATGCGGAGCTCATCATCCCGATAAGCGCCGAATGATTCCTCCGCGCTTCAATCCGTCTTTTGATGGGGCTTTTCTTCCCCGGACACTCTGTGCGCATCCAGAATATGGCTTTCATCCAGCGGCAGGCCGTCGCCCTTTCCCTGGATGAAGGGCACCTCCTCCGGGCACTTCGGCGGGATCTCCGCCTTGGCGGTCACTTCGCGGCACACCACCCTCCAGAGCGCGATATACTGCATCGCCTGTGTGTGCACCTGAGCGATGTCGCGATGATTGTGCATAAGCAGAAGCTCATGCGCGCGCTCAAAGGCACGAGGTTCACGCTCGCGGTCAATCTCCTCGGCTATGCCGCGCGCGATCACCGAACGGTAGTCATGCAGATGCCCCCTGACGCTTCCCTGCGCATAGGAAATGAACTGGGAAGCCGTCACGCACACATGGGGATTTTTGCGAAGCAAATCCAGTTTATGCCCTTCGCGTGCACAGTGAAAAAAGAAGACCAGCTCTTCCTCCCACGAATATCCAAAGTTCAGCGGCACCACGTAGGGCCAGGGTTCGTCCTGAATGCCCAGATAGATCGTATCCATCTGATCCAGCATAGCCATGATCACCGCTTTGTCCGTGACCTGTCTTTTGCTCTGTCTCATCGTCCGGCCTCCCGTTCCCATGTTTCGTTTTTACAGATGTGCGGAGGATTTTTCCTGTCCATGATACCACACCGCCGGCACATCTGCAAGGGGAGCCCGGCGCTGTGCGGCGAGCCTCTTTTCCTCCCGGTCCTGCATCCTGCAGGCCAGCACGACAAATGCGCAGCTCAGCACGGCGATCGGAATCCCAAACGCCAGCAGAATCACCATTTCAAGCACACTCATGTCCTTTTCCTCCGTTTCTTCCCGATTCGCCTTGCCTGCATGCCGGTTTTCCCGCCTCTTCATCCGGGCTGGACAGGTATCGAGCGATGCTCCGCACATCCACACGGCGGCCCTCACATGCACCTGTGATCCTTCCATCGGCCAGCATGGCATATACCGTTGCGCGGGTCACGCCGAGGATGCGTGCGGCAAGCGTCTTGTCCACCGCCTCCCCGTATTGCTCAACCAGTGCGTTCTCCCTGGCGCTGTGCGTCCGCATCCACTCATCGGGCCAAAGCGCGCGGCGCATGCGTTCTTCCAGCGCAAAGACACGGCGCTCCAGATCCATCATTCTCCTGCGGCTCACCGCCTGCATGTCCTCCATCCCGCATCCTCCCTTTTCGCTTTTGATCCTCCTGCATGGGCGGATCTCCGATTCAGAATCCCTTTCCAAAAATGTCTCAGGAAACGTCCCAGGATCTTTCCACCGCAAGCGCCATGAATCCTCCACATTGCCCTGTACAGACTTTGATTTCATATCCTGTCGCGCCACATCTTTTTCTATATAACAATTTTCTCGCATCTTTCGCTCCACCTCGATGGATCG
>DVMG01000113.1 GCA_018715105.1 Candidatus Ventricola intestinavium | reverse complement strand
CCGTCTTCAGACAGGCTCTTCATGGTCTCCATGGCCTGCTTCATCGCATCGTTGTTGATGGCGGGGGCCACGCCGTCCTGCGTGAGGGTGCCGTCGCCCAGCTGCGCATAGTAGCCCAGCATCTGCGCGCGCATCCAGCCGAGGTTGAAGATGTCGCCTTCCCAGCCGGCAGCACGGGCTTTGTCGCCCAGCTCGCGGATTTCGTCAAACGTCAGATAGCCGTCTTCCACAAACTCGTTGAGGTCATACTGATCAAAGAGATCCTTGTTATAATAGGTCACATAGGAGTGCACGTCCAGCGGAATGCCGTAATGCTCGCCGTCGATGTCCGAGCGCTCCCAGGCAGAGGCGTTGTAGTTTTCCGGCACGATGCCTTCTTCCGCGAGGAGATCCATGTCATAGGACCAGATGAGCTCCTGCTCCACAAAATTCGGGATGCGCTCAATGTGCACCACCGCCACATCCGGGATGCCGGTGCCAGTCTGCACGGTGAGCGGGATCTTCTGATAGAGATCATCCGCGGTCATCGGCGTATGGTTGACATGCACCTCGTCCTGAGAAGCGTTGAATTCATCCACCATCGCCTGCATGGTCGCGCCGTCGCCGCCCGTGAAAACCGACCAGTAGTCGATCTCAATCGGGGCCGCCAGAGCGGCGGATGCCGCGCACAGCATCAGCGCAGCCAGCACGAGAGCCAGTGTCTTTTTCATGGAAAAATTCCTCCTTTTTATTTTCTGCCGCCCCCGCGGGGCGGCGGATTGCATCCTCAGCCGGACTCAGATGATCTGGTTAGTCGTCCCGTCCGGGCTCTGGTTGAGCGCGCGCAGGCGCTCCACATTCATCTTGGGCTTGCGGTCCGGCGTGAGCAGGCCGTTGATTTCCTGCATCACATCGGTCAGCTGCGTGTAGCAGTATCCTTGGCAGTAGGGGATTTCGCGGATGCCGTCCGTCACGCCCTTAAAGCGCGCAAAGAACGCCTCCTCATCCTCTACCTTGCCGTGATAGCCCCATGTCTGCATGCCGCCCATCTCGCCCTGGATGCCCACATGGGTAAAGGCGATGCCGCCGTATTCCGTGACCATAAAGGCCTCCCGCCCCGTGGGGCGTGTGCCCTCCGCGTAACAGGGCCGCCAGTCGCAGGCGTGGGCCTCCACGGTTTCCCGGCTGGCAAAATGCGCTTTGATCACGGCCTTTTCCGCCGCGTAATCGTGCAGCGCGCAGACATCCGTCTCCACTTGCTCCCAGCCGTCGTTGGAGGAGCACAGGCGTGTGCCGTCCGCCGCCTTGGTCATGTGATAGAGCATGCGGCCTGTCGCCTGCTGGCGCTTATCCGTATAGATCTGGCGCACGCCCCAGCTTTCATTGAGCGGCACCCACGTGATGATGGAAGGATGGTTGAAATCCCGGTCGATGAATTCCATCATCGTGGCGGCGAGGTTGGCCACGGTCTCGTCGGCAAAATCATAGGCGCTGGGCAGTTCACCCCATACGAGCACGCCCATCTTGTCCGCCCAGTAGTAATAGCGCGGATCTTCCACCTTCTGGTGCTTACGCGCGCCGTTGTAGCCAAAGTCAAGCGTATACTGCAGATCCAGCCGGATCGCTTCGTCGCTGGGCGGCGTGATCAGAGAATCGGGCCAATATCCCTGATCGAGCACAAGCCGCTGATACAGCGGGCAGTTGTTGAGATAGACCCGGCCATCCCGCACCTCCACCTTGCGCATGCCGAAGTAGGTCTTCACACAGTCCACCGCCGTGCCGGCCTTGAGCACACGCACGCTCAGGTCATACAGCGCGGGATCCTCCGGCGCCCACAGGCGAACCGGGCTCAGATCCCCCCGCACAATCATATCCACCGGCACGCGGGTGATCCTGTCCTGCGTGTTCAGCCGCACGACGCGGCGCACCTTTCCTTCAAAGCTGACCGTCAGTTCCAGCTCGAGCTCCTCGCGCGGCTGTGCGTCCAGCGCGATTTCCGCGGTAAACAGATGCCGGTCGATATCCGGCGTCACATGGATCTGCCGTATGGCATACTCGCCCACGGCCTCCAGATACACCGTCTGCCAGATACCGCTCACCGGCGTATACCAGCAACCCATCAGGCCGCGCTGCCAATACTGTTTGCCCCGCGGCTGCACGCAGTCGGGATCATCCTGCACGCGCACGCACAGATCGTTCTCCCCCTCGCAAAGCAGGTCGGTGACATCCAGGGCAAAGGGAGTGTAGCCGCCCCGATGCCCGCCGGCAAGCTGACCGTTGACGTAGACCTTCGCCTCGAAATCCACCGCGCCGAACCGGAGCAGCACACGCTTGCCCTGCATCTCTTCAGGCACCACAAAGGTACGGCGATACCACAGGATCGGGTGGATTTCATCGGTCGGGCCGATACCGCTCATCGCGCTTTGATAGCAGAAGGGAACGGTGATGGAAAGTGGAAGCCGGGTTCCCGGCCTGGCATAGCCCTGCGCAAAGCCCCTGTCCTGATCGTCAAAGGCAAATTGCCAGACTCCATTGAGGTTGAAAAACGTCTCCCGCATAAAATCCGGACGCGGATGCTCCGGACGGGGAATCGCCTGGTTCATCGTGCTCGCCATGATTTAATCCTCCAGTTTTTCTGTTTTTTGCATAAAACACCTGCACATTTATATCCAAATAAAATGCGTTCTGTTATCAAATTTTAAAAAATAAATTTTCCTGTATGGAACA
>DVMG01000112.1 GCA_018715105.1 Candidatus Ventricola intestinavium | reverse complement strand
TCCACCTCCAGGACGCCCTTGACGGTGTAGCCGATGGTCGGGCCATCCTCGTTTTCAACCCATGTCGGTTCGATGTAATGCAGCTCTTCTCCCTCCTCGCCAAGAGCAGGCACGCCGCTTATCAGCAGCAGCATGCTCATCAGGCAACACGCCAGTCGCTTTGCCATGTGTTTCACAGTCCGCTCCTCCTTTCTCATCGTGGAACGCGCTCCCACCGGCGCATTCCCTTCTTTTGTCAGGATACAGCAGTTCACGGATTCTGTACATGGCATTTTCGCACATATTCCATTGCATTTTTTATCATCTTATCGTATAATATATTCAAATAATTAATCCATTTTTTGAACCGTTTGTTTTCCTTTTAGGAAGAAAGGGCTCTTTATGAAGATGGAATCTCTTCTCCGCAGCCCAGCGGGGATTCCCTTGCCGGAGGCAGAGTTTGAAATCCGCCGCTGCCTGAGCGCCGGCGCCTGTCAGGCATCTGTGCCTCCTCATGATTTCTACGAAATCCACTATCTGATGGAAGGCGGGCTTGTTTACAGAGTCGAGGGCCTTCGTTATGCGCTCACGCCGGGCAGCCTGCTTTTGATCTCTCCCTATACGTTTCATAGCCCGGCTTTGCTTCCGGAGGAATCCCCGGCTTCCGAGCGGATTGTGCTGCGGATCGGTCAAGCCCTGCTGCATCAGCTGTGCGCGCATGTACCGGGGCTTCTTATTCTCCTGCACGTGCCTCCATCCCGCAGCCGAGTCCTCCTTGTGCCATCCGGGCAGGCGCGTGTGCGCATGGAGGCCGTCCTGCTTGCGCTTCTGGATGAGCACGCAGCCCCCCTGTTTGCCGGTATGCAGATGAATCAGGTCCTGCTTACCGAGCTGGGGATCCGCATCGCTCGGCTTCTTTTGCAGGAGGAACAGAGGGCTCCCATCCTCTCGCGGGATGCGCAGTTTTCTTCCTTTGCGCCGGTGTCTGCTTACATCAACAGCCATCTGTGCGACGATCTCACCCTGAATGCCCTGGCCGAACGCTTTTATCTGGATGTAAACACACTCTCGCGTCTGTTTAAGCGACATACCGGGCTGACTGCGGCCGGATATGTGCGCAAAAAACGCCTGGAAGCGGCGCGCATGCACATCCGCCATGGTATGGGGGCAGCCGAAGCGGGCACACAGAGCGGCTTTCAGGAATACAGCACATTCTATCGCGCATTCAAGGCCGAATACGGCATCACTCCGCGGCAGTTTTCCCTTGCCTGCCGTTCATAAGCAAGGCGATTCCGCGGCTGTCCGAAACGCTTTTCCTTCACGGCTTCTTTCTCTGTGCAGTCAAAGGGGCTGCAGGCGAATCCTGCACATTCCAAGAAGCAGCTTTTCGGAGAATCATGGGCTTTTTTGCGCTTGGGGCCCGGCCCAACACCCCGCCGAAGGGATTTCCGATCGCCCTTTGGAAACCTTCGGGCGCCAATTCTCAGTTTTTGCTTGGAATGTCGGAATTCTTAGCCTGACAGCCCCTTTTTACCGCGTTTCCTCCTCCTCCAGCGCGGGCCGAATCTCCTTTTTTTCAGGCCCGCCGGACGCGCCGCGAGAAACCTCCTGCGCATTTCCATGATAATGTGCATAGATCGCCTCCGCCTGCGCCGGGCCAATTCCATCCACCTCGCACAGCTTTTCCGGAAGGGCCGCCGCGATGTTGGCAATGGATTTAAAGTGGGCGAGCAATGCGCGCCTGCGCGCCGGACCGATGCCGGGAATATCTTCCAGGGAAGAATGCATGCCCGCCTTCTGGCGCAGGCTGCGGTGATGGGTGATGCCGAAGCGGTGCGCTTCGTCGCGGATTCTTTGGATCAGATGCAGCGCCGGGGACTTGCGGTCCAGCAGAATGCTCTCCTCCTGGTCAGGCAGAAAGATCTCCTCAAGCCGCTTGGCCAGGCCAAAGATGGGGATGTCATAGCCTACGGCGAGCATGGCCTCGCGCGCAAAGCGCAGCTGCTGCGGCCCGCCGTCGATGAGAATCAAATCCGGCAGATCCGCAAAACCGGAAAGCCCGCGTCCGTCCGCAGGAAGCTTTCCCTTCGCAGCAAGGGCTTCGCGCTCCTGTTTGGCGCGTGTCAGGCGGCGGGTGAGCACCTCGTTCATGGAGGCAAAATCGTTTGCTCCTTCCACGGTCTTGATGCGGAAATGCCGGTATTCCTTGCGGGCCGCTTCGCCGTTGATGGCCACCACCATGCTGGCCACCGAGAGCACGCCCTGCGTGTTGGAAATGTCGTATCCCTCAATGCGCCGGGGCACGGCCTGCATGCCAACCGCATGGGCCAGCGCCTCGCACGCGCCAATCGTGCGCTCATGCTGGCGGGAAAGGTGGGCGTTGCGCTTTTGCAGGGCATCGCGGGCATTTTTAAGCGCAAGCTCGACCAGCTTATGCTTGGTGCCGCGCTGCGGCTCGCGCAGAAGCACGCGCCCGCCCTCCTTGCGGGCCCGGAGCGCCGCCTCGACGTCCTGCGCCTGCTCCGGCAGCTCCATGCACAGGATTTCGGACGGCGGCTGACGGCCGTCGTCATAAAACTGCATGAGGAACTGCCCCAGCACCTGAGCGCCGGTCTGATCCCCGGCCCCCTCCAGCGCATAGTTCTCCGCGCCAATCATATGCCCGCCCCGCACAAACACCACTTCCACCATCGCATCAATGCCGTCGCTCACACAGGCGAGAATGTCCTGATCGCCTCCGCGTACGTTGATGGCTTTCTGCCGCTGCATCAGATTCTGTGCATCGCGGATGCGGTCGCGCAGCGCCGCGGCCTGCTCAAAGCGCATCTCGCGGGCCGCCTGCGTCATCTGTTCCTGAAGGCGGGCCAGGACGGCGTCGCTGTGCCCGTTTAAAAAGTCGATCACTTCCTGAACCACCGCTCCATATTCCTGCACGGTGGTCTTTCCCGCACAGGGGGCCAGGCATTCGCCCAGCTGATGGTGCAGGCAGGGCCTCCTGTTCATTCCGGGCCGGATGGGCATGGCGCAGGTTCGGAGGGGAAACAGGCTGCGCAGCACATCCAGCACCTCGCGCACGCCGGTGGCGCCCATATACGGCCCAAAATAGCGGGCCTTGTCTTTCTCCACCCGGCGCACGAGCTCCACCCGCGGATAATCCTGCGTGACGTCGATGCGCAGATAGGGGTAATGCTTGTCGTCCTTGAGCAGGATGTTGTACTGCGGCCTGTGCAGCTTGATCAGATTGCATTCAAGGATCAGGGCCTCCAGATTGGTGTCGCACAGCACAATGTCAAAGTCATCAATGCGCGCCACCATGGCGCGCACCTTGGCCGTGTGATCCCTGGAATCCTGGAAATACTGACGGACGCGGTTTTTGAGGTTGACCGCCTTGCCCACATAGATGATCTTGCCCTCGCTTTTCATCAGATAACATCCGGGGCATGTAGGCAGCTTTTCCAGTTTGAGCCTCAGAAGCTCATTCACGTCCTGTTTTCCCCCTTCATGCTGCGTGATCAGCCGCCCGCAGGAATTCCCGTCCCGCGGCAGACGTCATGTCCTTCCTCCAGGCAGATTCTGCCCGGCCGGACATAGAAAACGGCGGGGCAAAGCCGTACCCTGCCCCGCAACGATCCGCCCTCTGGGCGCGTTCACTCATCCCCGCCGTCTTCGTCTTCGACAAAGCGCGTGCGAACGACCTGAATCAGTTTCTCCATCAGCTCTTCCTCCGGCGGGACGAATTCCTCCATCTCCTCGCCGTTCTCATCGGTAAAGCTGTTGACCTTCATGATATAGACGGGATCATCATCCGGGTCGTCGTCAGATGCATCTTCCCGCGCGTTGCACAACGCGGCGAATTCCTCACCGTTGTAAAAAAAGTAGTCCATCACTTCCAGCAGCATCGTATTGCCTTCGTCGTCGGTGAACTCGACAACGTCGCGCTCTTCCATCTCTTCCGGGGTCATGTTTCAGCCTCCTGTCCGCACGCATCATGGTGCGCATTCATTATACCCGCTGTCCGCAAAAAAAGCAAGTACATACGGCGCGGCGCATGCTTTCAGCCAAGCGCGATATCAAGCGCCATCATCACGATATACCCCACCATCGCAAAGCGCGTGCCGCTGCGCTCCCCGGAGGCCTCCGGAATCATCTCGCAGATCACCACATACATCATGGCGCCTGCGGAAAACGCCATCAAAAGCGGCATAGCCTGCCGCACCACCGTGGCAGCCAGCACCACCAGCACGCCGAAGACCGGCTCCACCGCCCCGGAAAGGGTTCCCAGGGCGAAGGCGCGCATGCGGCTCATGCCGCTTTGGCGCAGCGGGAGAGCCACCGCCGCGCCTTCCGGAAAATTCTGTATGCCAATTCCCAGCGCCAGCGTCACAGCGGCGGCCAGGCCCAGGCCCCCATCCCGGGCAGCAAGGGCAAAGGCCAGGCCCACCGCCATGCCTTCCGGAATGTTGTGCAGCGTCACCGCGGTGAACATCAGGGTGCGCCTGCGCGAGATATCGCCCGCGCGGCGCACGCCCTTCATGCGCCTGAGCAGCGCATCGACACAAGCAATCATCGCCGCGCCAAGCACAAAGCCAAGCGTCACGATCACAAAAGGTGAGCCGCCCATTTCCTGCGTCTGTTCCATGGCGGGCACAAGCAGGCTGAATACCGCCGCGGCGGACATCACGCCCGCTGCAAAGCCCAGGCAGGCGCATTGCACGCGCTCCCCGATGCTCCGCCTGAAAAAAAAGACCAGCGCGGCGCCCAGCGTGGTCATCGCAAATGTGAACGCCGTGCCGCATCCGGCCCAAATGACAGACCTCATCGTATCACCTCGCTAGCCATGCTATGCGGTGCGGTGCGATGAGGTTTCTGTATGTTTGAAAACGGAGGCGCCGTGCTCCCGGTCATCCGCGTTCAGCATGGCGGCTCTGGTGCGGGCAGGCGCCTGTGCAACCGGGGCATCCCACGCAGCCGCCGCGCTTTCGTGTGCGCACCAGATTGCGCACAATCAGCGCCAGAACCACGATCAGGCCGATCAAAACGAGCAGAGTTGCCATGGTCTGTCCTCCTCTCACAATCTCCCTGGGGCGAGGGGCTGGGCGCCTGCCCGGCCCCCTTCTCTTTCACGCAGCGTCTTTTTAAAAACGCAGGAGTCCGCAGGGCGCCAAACGGCCCTGCGCCCTCACCGCCGGCACATTCCCTCGCAAAGCAGTTTACCGGGCGCTGTAATGCACTTCAAGCCGCTCGCTCTGCTTATAGGGACGAATCACGGCTACAATGAGAATTGCCAGCACGATCACCGCAGCCACGGTGCCCAAACCAAACGTCGTTTCCCCCAGGAACAGGCCGCCAATCTGATAGACGATCAGGCTGGCGGCATAAGCCAGGCCGCACTCCCAGCCGATGGCGGCCAGCGTCCACTTTGCGTTGTTCATCTCGCGCTTGATGGCGCCCATGGCCGCGAAGCACGGTGCGCACAGCAGGTTAAATACCAGGAAACTGTAGGCGCTCAGCGGTGTGAACTGCGCAGCAATGTTGACCAGGCCGGCGAAGTCGCCTGCCTCGACCATTTCCAGGGCATCGCCCGCAACGGCAAACATCGTGCCGAATGCGCCGACCACCTCTTCCTTGGCCACGAGGCCCAGCACGGTGGCCACGCTGGCCTGCCAGCTTCCAAATCCAAGCGGGGCAAAGAGGAAGGCCAGTGCGCTGCCAATGGAAGCCAGCACAGAATGATCCATATCCTCCACCATGCCGAATGCGCCGTCCACAAATCCAAAGCTGCTTGTAAACCAGACGAATACGGAGGCGAGCGTGATGATGGTTCCGGCCTTTTTGATGTAGCTCCAGCCGCGCTCCCAGGTGCCGCGCAGCACATTTTTGGCCGTCGGCATGTGATAGGCCGGCAACTCCATCACAAACGGCGCAGGCTCGCCGGCAAACGGCCTGGTCTTTTTCAGGATGATGCCGGAGAGGATGATGGCCGCCACGCCCACAAAATAGGCGCTGGGCGCCACCCACCAGGCGCCGCCAAAGATAGCGCCCGCCATCAGCGCGACAATGGGCATTTTGGCGCCGCAGGGAATGAATGTCGTGGTCATGACCGTCATGCGGCGGTCACGCTCCTGCTCGATGGTACGCGAGGCCATGATGCCGGGCACGCCGCAGCCCGTGCCCACGAGCATGGGAATGAAGCTCTTGCCCGAAAGGCCAAAGCGGCGGAAGATCCTGTCCATGATAAACGCAACACGGGCCATGTAGCCGCAGTCCTCCAGGATGCACAGCATCAGGAACAGCACCAGCATCTGCGGCACAAATCCGAGAACCGCGCCCGCGCCGCTGATGATGCCGTCCACAATCAGGCCGGTGAGCCACGGGGCCGTGCCAATTCCCTCGAAAAAGCTCTGCGCAGCGGGCACAATCCATTCCCCGACGAAGACGTCGTTCGTCCATCCCGTGAGCCAGTCGCCCACCGTCGAGATGGAGATGTAATAGACAACGATCATAACCGCCGCAAAAATCGGCAGCCCCAGAATGCGGTTGGTCAAAACCCGGTCAATCTTATCCGATGTCGTCATGCCCTTGCCGGACTTCCGGACACACCCATCGAGGATGGAAGCAATATAGGTGTAGCGCGCTGCCGTGATGATGGACTGCGCATCGTCGTCCATCTCTTTTTCACAGGCCGCAATATCTCC
>DVMG01000111.1 GCA_018715105.1 Candidatus Ventricola intestinavium | reverse complement strand
ACACATGTGCACGGCCCGTTTCAACAAAAGCAGGGAAACACGCGCTTTTTCTGTTTACGCTATAGCCTTTTTGTACTATACTATACGATACGCATAAGGAGTTCTTGCGCGGTATGGCGGGGAGTTGACGGAAATGAAGCTCTATCTCACAGGAAAGCCCTGTACGCAGAAAAGGCACTGTTACTTTGTCGAGGGACGGGACGCATCGTTCATGGTGGACTGCGGTTATCAGCGCGGGTACAAGGGGGATGAGCGCCCGCACCTGACTTCGGAACAGATCCGGGCAAGCCGGTATCTGTTTCTCAGCCACTCGCATGAAAACCAGTCCGGCGCGCTGCCCTATCTGATCAGCAATGGCTTTACGGGCCGCGTGGTGCTGACCACGGAAACCGCGCGCCAGCTCCCTTTTCCCGTAGATGACCCGATTGTACTGGAGGGGCTGTGCCTGCCGCGCACCCCGGCCCGGCTGCCCGGCGGCATCACGGTGGAATGGGGCCGCAGCGGCCACTGCTCCGGGAGCGTCTGGCTTCGGCTGACGGAGGAGGAGCGCACCCTGTTCTTTTCTGGAGATTATTATGACAGCGCACGCGTGCACGCCGTTGACCCCATTGTCGGCCTGAGTGCGGATCTGGCCGTTCTTGACTGCGACTACGGCGCGCAGCGTTCAGGCTCCCGCAGGGAGCAGATCGACGCGCTGATGGATGCCATTTCGCGAGCCCTTGCCGATGGGCGTCCCGTGCTGCTGCCCGTTCCGCGCTTTGGGCGCGGGCTGGGGCTGCTCAGCTACATCAGCGAGCGGCTGCCGCACACGGATGTGTTTGCCGACATGCATTTTATCAAAGAGCTGGGCCATCTGGACGCCACAGCCATGTGGGTCAGGCCCCAGGCTTTGGAGATGCTGGGGGATGTTTTTGTGCGCGCCATCCCTCAGAATTTTATTGCGCTGGGGGTGTATTTTCTCAGCGATCCCCAGCTGGATGCGCCCGATGCGGTGGAGCTGGTCAGGCGAATCCTGATCTGCGGCGGCCGCGTGATCTTTACCGGCACCGTGGAGCCGAACAGCAATGCCGCGCTGCTCATGCACGCGGGGAAGGCGCAGTTTCTGCGCTGCGCCGTGCACTGCACGCAGGAGGATATGCTGCGCATCGCCGCGCAGAACGACTTTAAGAAGGTGATTGCCTACAACTCGGACTATGCCCCGACGCAGCAGGTCTACGAGGTGTGAGCGTGCCCGCGCGCGGGCGCCTTTCATTTGGGACGGTTTCGGCGATCGGTTCCCTTCGGGTTCTTTAAGCTGAAAGGGAAGCCCTTCTTTCGATCGAATAAAAGGCCCTTCTGAGAGGATCGGGGATTGTGGGAATCTTTTCTTCCCTCTTCGGGGGTGAAGAGCGCTTTGCAGAGGATCCGTCTCCCCTTTCGGGGAGTTTTTTGTATGTTCAGGCGCACGCGGCGAAACGGGAAGCGGGCAGGACGGACGAGGGGAGGATGGAAGCGGGCATTGTGGATACCCCTCAAGTATGGTATAATCCAATCATGCCGAAGCATGAAAGGCCCGGAGGCGGGTTTCCCCATACAGGGGGAGAGCGCTTTGCCGCCCGGCGGCCTGATCAGCCGGCGCGGGAAAGCGCGGCAGGCGCATGGATCGGAATCCTGAATCCCCAAAAAAAACGGAGGAACGCATGGAAACAGGCAGGCAGGGGCGCGCCTACGCGGCGTGCGGCGGCATGACGCTGGCGGTATTCCTGGCATTGGCAGCCTATATGCTGCGGATGCTGACGCACGGGAGCGGCGCGGGCGAGGCCTTTGCGCTCTCCGCACTTTTTTCACTCGTATACGGCGGCACGCTCTTCCTCTTTGCGCGCCTGGAACGGCCGGGGATGGGAAGGCTTTTCTTCACCGGTGTGTTTGTGGCGGTGACGATGCTCGCCCGCGTCAGCATGCTCGATTTTGTGACGGCGGATTATGATTCCTTCCTCTCCGGATGGACGCAGATGTTCAGAGAGGGCGGCTTTTCTACACTGGGCGGGGAAAACGTGGGGGATTACAACCTGCTTTATCAGTATGCGCTCCTGCTTATTTCCAAAGTGCCGCTGTATGATCTGTATCTCATCAAATTCCTGACCGTGATCTTTGATTACGCACTGGCGCTGGCGATGATGCGCGCGGCCGGGCATTTTGCCGGAGAAAAATCCTCGCTGCCCGTGTTTTTGATCGTCACGGCACTGCCCACCACGCTGCTGGATGGAGCCTGCTGGGGTCAGTGCGATTCGGTGTATGTGTTTTTCATCGTGCTGAGCCTGTATATGCTGGACACGGGCCGGCCTACACGCTCGGCTGTTTTCCTGGCCGTGGCCTTTGCCTTTAAGCTGCAGACGATCTTCTTTTTCCCGGTGGTGCTGCTGGGGCTGAATCATGGATCCTACAAACCCCGGCATGCGCTGGCGTTTTTCGGAGCGTATCTGGTGACGATGGTGCCGGCGCTGATCGCAGGCCGGCCGTTTTTCGATGCGCTGTCGGTGTATGCCAATCAGTCCATGGGCCAGTATTATGACAGGCTGACGTATAACGCGCCCAACCTCTATCTCTTCTTCCCGATGCTCGGCTTTTCAAACAGCCAGGAATTTACGTGGATGCGCTATATTGAGGGCGTTGATAAGGATGCCGTAAATGCATACCTGCATGCGGATCTGATGCCGGCCCTGCAGACGGCGGCGCTGTATGCGTGCATTCTGCTCACGCTGATCGCCGTGATTTACTGGCTGATCCACCACCGGGAGGTAACGCCCCCGATGACGCTCTGCTTTGCGCTGTTTTTCGCCATCTTTCTGCCGTTTGTGATGCCCAAAATCCACGAGCGATACTTTTATCTGGCGGATATGCTCGCCATTCTCTATGCCGCCCGGCGTGCGGACAGGCGCTTTGTGCCGCTGCTTGTGGTGGGTGCGTCGCTTGTGAGCTATCTGCCCTATCTGACGCGCCAGCGTCCCGTCGATGAGCGCGTGGCCGCCCTGATGATGCTGGCTGCGCTTGTGCTGGTTGCCCGGGATCTGCTCGTGCAGATGCGGCAGAACCGTGCCGCGCTTGCAAAAAAGGGGGAAAGCGCCGCATGAAAAACGTCTTTTTTCAGCATGCCGCCCGGCTGGACGAGCGGCTCACACGCCGGCTTCGTCCCCTGGGGGCGGCGCTTGCGCTGCTTTTGAGCGCGCTGCTTGCGCTTTACAACGTATCTTCCGGCCCGCTTGGCAATCTCAACGACATCGGCGGGTGGGCCAACCGCTCGCTGTTTATCGGCATGACAGCCGCCCTGCAGGGGGGCGTCCTGCTGGCCGCGACGTGGATGCATCGCGGACGCTTTTCCCGCCTGTTGCTGCGGCAGCTGGCCCTGACGTTTGCCCTCCTCCTGATGCTGATGGGGATCAACCAGAAGACCTATGCTTATGTGCAGCAGGTGCAGCCCATCGTGCGCGCGATGGACGAGGGCGGGCTGGCGGCCGCCTTCGGCTTTGAGACTCCCCTCTCTGCACCGGCCTTGACGCTGCTATATGCGGTCACACGGGGGCCTGTCTATGACATGTATCTGGTCAAGCTGCTGTGCATCGGCTGCATGCTGGGGCTGGCGCTGCTGGCCGCGCATGCGGCAGACGGCATCGGCGCGGGGATGCGGGCAGAGGCGGTGCTTTGCCTGTGCCTCATTTTGCCTCAGGGGTTTCTGAGCGCCGCATGCGCGGCGCAGACGGACGTGGCGGCGGCGCTGCTACTGGGCCTATCTTTGACGCTGTTGTGCGGAAAGAAGCGCCTGCCGGCGGCCTGGCTTTTGTTCGGCGTGGCGGCGGCGCTGAGCGGCGCGGCGCTGTATGCCCTGCCGGTCTACGCTTGTTCCCTCTGCCGGCGGGAAAGCAGGCCTCTTTATGCCGCCGGTGCGGCTGCGACGGCGCTTCTTCTGTGCGTGCCCGCCATGGCCTGCGGCATGCCTGTGGGCGCTGCGCTCACAAGCCTGCTGCGCGCGAACTTCAGCCTGCCGCCGTATGCCGCCGGTGCGCCGAACCTGATGGGCCTGTTCCCGCGCGCGGCGATGGAGGAAATGCCGGAATACTTCATGCTCAGGCAGGTGCCGGCGCTGGATCCTGTGACCAATGCGACAGAATATTACACGCAGGGGCATTTCACGGTGCTTTTGCGCGGCATAACGCTGGCGGGGCTGGCGCTGTATATAGGCCTGTGTGCGCTTGTGCGGAGCAGGCGGGACAGGAGCGCCATCCGGCAGGCCTTTGTGCTGGCGCTGGGGGCTCTGATCGTCTGCCCGGGGGTGAGCATGGGAGCGTGGCTGTTTCTGGATGTGCTGTGCATCCTGGCCGTGGTGTTGGCACCGGCGCTGCGCCTGCCAGCCTGCCTCGTGCTTTTTGCCACGGCGGCGGGCTGCTGCTATCCGGTGACGGAGGAAATCCTGCTGCCGACCGCGGCAGGGTTTGCGCTTTGCGCGGTTGCTCTATGCATGCTGCTGGATATTGTGCCGGGCGCCGCCGGCAAGAAGGAGGGAGACCGTGGCTGAGGAAGAAAGACTGGAAAATGGCCGGCCGGAACGGCGGGCGAGGATCCGCCTGCTCGCCAAGATGACCGATCCGCAGGGCCATGTGCATGAGACAAAACATGCCCGCGCAGGCATATGCCGGATGCAGGACGGCGGCATCCTTCTTGAATACGATGAGGAGCAGGAGGGAGAGCGCGCCCATGTGGTGCTGACCGCCGGCTCCCGGCAGGCGGCCATGCGGCGGCGCGGCGGCATGAGCGGCACCTTGCGCTTTGTGCCCGGCGAGCGGACAAGCAGCACCTATGAGACGGATTACGGCGAAATTCCTGTGGCGGTTTTTACGCACAGCGTCGCCATGGAGCGCACGCAGACGGGCGGAGAACTGCGGCTTGAGTATGATCTGTTTGTCGGCGGGGAAAAAACCGCGTCGGCCCGGATGGATGTCACATGGCGGCTGTGAGCGAAAGCCTGCGCGCCATGGCGCGCGAAGCCCTGCTGCACGCCGGCGGACGGGGCTTTATGCGCTTTGCGCCCTCGGGCGGCGCCCTGTTGATCACGGATGCGCCGCGGCACTGTGGAGAGGAAGCGGACAGGCGCCGCCTGTGCGGAGCCCTGCGCACGGCGGGCTTTCTCTGCCGGGAAGAAGGGGGGCTGTGGATGCTTTCCCCCGATGATGCGCTGCTGGGGCGGTTGGGCGCGGCCTGGCAGGAAGCGCCGCCCCTGGTTGACTGGGACGGGCTGCTTGAGCCGGCTCAGGAGCTGGCCGCACGCTTTCTCAAAGAGGAGCCTCTGCCGATGAGCCGGTCCGGAAGGCAGCTCGCGCTGGAGATGCTGCGCCTGTTGTGGCAGGATGAGCGCCGTGTATTGACCGGGCTGGACGGCATACGCGCCCGTGCGGCAGAGATGCTGCGCGAAGGAGACCGCAGCGGCATGCGCGAAGCGGGAGCCTGTCTGGCCGGTTGGTGCAAAGCGCGCGTGCAGGCGGCGAAGCAGGAGTTTGTTCTGTAAATCCTTTTGCGCAGCTTCGGCCCCGGGCGCAAGATTTACAGCATTTCGTCGGGGATCCAACCGGCTTATGCCGGTTGCAGACCGCCGGCAAAACGCTTTTCTCCCCCGAAGGGAGGAGAAAAGATTCCCCCCATCCTGGGGAAAGGCACCCCGGCATGAATGCCATGCCTTGGTAGCAAACGGAAGCCGGCATCATGCCGGTTTGCTCGTCCCGATTTTGAGGCAGAAAGGATGAGAATGCATGAAAATGGAGTGGATAGGCCATTCCTGTTTCCGCATGACGGCCGCGGACGGCACGGTGGCGGTCACCGATCCATACGACGACAGCGTGGGCATCCGCATGATTCCGCTTGAGGCGGATCTGGTCACCATGAGCCACGACCACCACGATCACAACAACACCGGCATGCTGCGCAAAGCGCCGGTCATCGTGCGCGGGCTTCAGGAAGCATGCGTGGGCGGATTCCGCACGCGGGCGGTGGAATCCTGGCACGACGATGCGAAAGGAGCCCGGCGTGGATGCAATGCCATCCGCCTTTTTGACGCCGAGGGCCTGAAGATTGTGCACATGGGTGACCAGGGATGCATGCCGGATGAGGAAATCCTCTCGGTTATTCGGAACGCGGATGTGATGATGATCCCTGTCGGCGGCTTTTACACCGTGGATGCACACCAGGCCAGCGAGATCATCCGGGTGGCAAAGCCGCGCTGTGTGATCCCCATGCATGTAAAAACCATGCGGTGCACGTATCCCATTGAAACCGTGCGCCCTTTTTTGGCGGTCATGAACGCTCAGGATGCCCAGCCCGTGGACAGCCTGGAGCTCTCGCCTCAGGCGGTGCCTCAGGGGGTTGTGCTGATGAGGCCGATGGCGGATGAAATATAAAGCGGTGGGCGGAGAGCCAAAGCGGATCCTTCGAAGAGCATATGGAAGGAAACGAAAGGCAGGGCCGCCCGTAAGAGAAAACTTCATTCGGCAGGCGTGACGAAAGAAGCGGGTTTTCTATGCAAATGAATTCGATCTTGTGGATGATGAATAATTTGCCGTTTATCGTTTTTGCGAGT
>DVMG01000110.1 GCA_018715105.1 Candidatus Ventricola intestinavium | reverse complement strand
GTTCTTACTGTTTTTGTGGAGGCCTATAACCGCTTCGGCAGGCAAAAAGAACGATACCGTTCTTTTCATCCGGGAGCATCTATCCCTTTTTCTCTCTTTGATTTCCTTTAACTGCGCATTCGGACACTCCTTCCGGGGATCGTGCGCTTGCCAAAGAGGGGCTTGCTGTGTATAATAGATGTGTTCAGTTCTGCGCTGCCGGACAGGCAGCCTGCAAGGAGGCCGCGCATGGCAGAAGAGAGAATGCTCATCACCGGTGGGCAGCGCCTGGAGGGCGTCGTCCGCGTCAGCGGGGGGAAAAACACCGCCGTCGCGGTCATTTCCGCGTCCATCCTCAGTCAGACGCCCTGCGTGATTGAAAACCTTCCCAATATTGAGGATGTCAACGTCTCGGTGGAGACGCTTGAGCACCTGGGGGCCAAGGTGCAGTGGTGCCCTGAGCAGGGGATGATGGAAGTGGATGCCAGCAGCATCCACCGCACGGACGTGCCGCTTGACCTGTGCCGCCGCATGCGCGCATCCTCCTACTATATCGGCGCATTGCTGGCGCGCTTTGGGCAGGCGCAGGTGCCTCTGCCGGGCGGCTGTGACATTGGCCGGCGCCCCATTGATCAGCATATCAAGGGCATGCGCGCTCTGGGCGCGCATGTGGAAACCGCCCGCGGCATGGTGAGCGCGCAGGCCGACCGGCTTGTGGGCGGGGATGTGTTCATGGACATGGTGACCGTGGGCGGCACCATCAATGTCATGCTCGCCGCCTCGCGGGCGGAGGGCACCACCACCATCTATAACGCGGCCAAGGAACCGCACATCGTCGATCTGGCGAACTTCCTAAATTCCATGGGCTGCCGCGTCAAGGGGGCCGGAACGGACGTCATCCGGATCCGCGGCGTTTCCTCTCTTTCAAGCCGCAGGCCCTATGCCGTCATCCCGGATCAGATCGAAACCGGTACGCTCATGATCGCCGCTGCCGCCACCCATGGGGATGTGACCATCTGCGGCTGCATTCCCACGCACATGGAGGCGCTGACCGCCAAGCTGCTTGAGATGGGCGCCCGTGTGGATGAGCGCGACGACGCCATCCGCGTGCGCTCCATAGGCGCACACCGCGCGGTCACATTCAAAACGCAGGTGTATCCGGGCTTTCCCACCGATCTTCAGCAGCCGATGAGCGCGCTGCTTTGCACCGCCACAGGCACCTCCACGGTGGTTGAAAACATCTTTGAGTCGCGCTTTCGCCACCTGGCGGAGATGGAGCGCATGGGCGCACGTGTGCGCATCTACGAACAGACCGCGGTGATCGAGGGGGTTCCCCTTCTGCATGCAGCCGCAGTGGAAGCCACCGACCTGCGCGCGGGCGCGGCGCTTGTCATTGCCGGGCTGATGGCGCAGGGCACCACGGAAATCTACAACACGCATTTTATCGACAGGGGCTATGAGCACCTGGAAGACAAACTCAACAGCCTGGGCGCTAAAATCTGGCGCATCCGGGACTGAGGCCTCCGCTTTCTTTCCCCCAGAAAAGGCCAATACCGGGCGCAGGGGGGGGTGACATAGGCCTTGTCTTCATGCAGGACGTCTGTTGTTCTTTCGGGGATTGCGCAAATCTTTTCCCCCCCTTTCGGGGGAAAGCGTTTTGTCAACAGTCTGAAACAGTCTGAGGCGGTCTTTTCCCTCATAATAGGGAAAGGACCGCCTGCGTATTGAGCAATCCCCGCCGGATTCATACGCCTTCTTCTATAAAGTGCTCGGGATAGGTTTCCCAATAGGCCCGATAGACCCGATCCTGCTCTCCATCCATGTTGAGCTGATAAAGCCGGAATGTGACGCGAATGTTTTTGGGCTGCCACTGTTCCACATAAGAATAGGCATAGCGCATGCCCAGGCGCTTCATCACCGCTCCGCTGCGGGGGTTGTTGACGTCATGCGTGGCTGTGAGATAGGGCATGCCGTCCGCGCGCACACGCTCCACGACGGCGCGTGCCGCCTCCGTGACGATGCCTCTGTGCCAAAAATCCCGCCGCAGGCCGTAGCCCAGATCATGGCTCTCGCCACCATCCACGCCGACGTAGCCGATGGGCACGTTATCCTCTTTGAGGCATATGGCATAACCATATCCCTCTTTCCGGCGGTAAAGCGCCTCATACCGCTCTTTGTAAAACGCATCCGCCTCCTCCATGGTTTTGAGCGGAAACCAGGGCAAAAACGTGTTCACCTGTTCATCCGCGTGGATTGCAAGCAGCGCCGGAACATCCCCGGGTGTAAACCTGCGCAGAATCAGCCGGTTTGTCATGAGTTCGGGTGTATTCATGGATCGCATCCTCTCCGTAGGCGCCAAAGAATGGGAAGGCGTGGAGCAGCCGCCCCTTGCGGAAGCCGCCTATTTCCCCACGCAGAACCGGGAGAAGACCTCGGAAATCACCTGCTCCTTCATCGTTTCGCCGGTAATTTCCCCCAGGGTGTCCAGCGCGGCGGAAAGATCGACCGCCGCCAGGTCAAGCGGCATGGCCGCCTCCAGGGCGGAAGCCGCCTCCAGAAGAGACGCGCATGCCCGCTGCGCCGCTTCGACATGGCGCGCCTGGGTCAGAGCCCCCGATTCCGTGCCCATCTCGGGGACAAAGGCCAAGAGAGCACGCCGCAGTTCTTCCAGCCCTTCCCCACGCGGCGCGCACACCGAGATCTGCGGCACATCTCCAAAGCGTCCGGCCACTTCCTGCCCGCTCAGCACAGGGGGCAGATCCCCTTTGCTGAGCACAAGCAGATGCGGGGCCAGGCCGCCAAGCGCCTGCACATCCTCTTCTTTCATCGGGCTGGAACCATCGAGCACCAGCACCCGCACATCGGCCTCTTCCAGGGCCTTTCTCGCCCGCTCCACACCGATGCGTTCCACCGCATCGCCGGTTTCCCGCAGGCCCGCCGTGTCGGTGAGCAGCACGCGCACGCCGTCCATCTGCACGGATTCCGTCAGCGTGTCGCGCGTCGTTCCCGGCACGTCCGTCACGATGGCGCGCTCGCCGCCCAGCAGCGCATTAAGCAGGCTGCTCTTGCCCGCATTCGGCCGGCCGCAGAGCACCACGCGCAGCCCTTCCTCCTCCATGCGGCCTGCGCGCGCGTGACATCCCGCCTCCAGGCGGGCGGCCATATCCCGGCAGGCCCGCGCCACCTGCCGCGCGGTCTGCGTTTCCTCCACCTCGTCCGGAAAATCAATCGCCGCAGCGATTTCCGCCAGCATCCCCGTGATTTCTTTGCGCGCTTCGCGGACAAAAGCGGAGACGCCGCCCTCCATCTGCCGCACGGCGCTGCGCATGGCGCGTTCGCTGCCCGCGCGGATCATCCGCATAACCGCCTCCGCCTGCGTAAGATCGATCCGGCCGTGTATAAATGCGCGGTATGTAAACTCACCGGGCTTGGCCATCCGCACCCCTGTGCGCAGCAGCAGCCGCAGGATCCTCCCAACCAGCGCCTGTGAACCGTGGCAGTGGATCTCCGCCACATCCTCCCGCGTGTAGCTATGGGGCGCGCGCATGAGCACGGCCATGGCTTCGTCCACAATCTCCTCCCCGTCGTACACACAGCCGAATGTCAGCATCCGGTTTTGCAGGGGCATTCCGTTCTTCGGCCGGAAGATACGCGAAATCGCCTGCACACAGGCAGGACCGCTCACCCGCACAATGGCCACGCCTCCCTCTCCGACGGCTGTGGCCTGAGCGGCAATGGTATCCAGTGTCTGCTCCATGCATTCGTCCTTTCCGCGAAGCCAAGCGGCCCGCGCGCTGTTTCCATGTTCGATTATAGCACAGCCGCGCACGGTTGAAAAGCGCGCAAACGCGGTGCACTCCTTGATACATCCTGCCAAAAATAGAGGCCTGTGCCGGACTTTTCTCCGCTTCTCTTGATTTCAGGCTCGGAACTGTGTAGAATAAGATGACGTATTTTCTACAGATGCATCGTGACACAAAGGAGGTTCTTTTCCCGTGCAGAACGTGCAGCGCATTGTCATCGTCGATTTTGGCGCGCAGTATACGCAGCTGATCGCGCGCCGCGTGCGCGAGGCAAACGTCTTTTGCGAGGTGGTTTCCTACCTGACGCCCCTGCAGGAGATTCTGGCCAGGCGCCCCGTGGGCATCATCCTTTCCGGAGGGCCTGCGTCCGTGCTGGACGCGGATGCCCCGCACATCGATCCGGCTCTTTACGCTCAGGGGATCCCTGTCCTGGGTATCTGCTACGGCATGCAGCTGACGGCTTACACGCTGGGCGGCACGGTGGAGCGTGCGTCTCAGCGCGAATATGGCCGTGTGCCCGTTGAGTTTGATGTCACAAGCCCGCTTTTTGCCGGCATGAAGCCCCGTTCTGTCGCCTGGATGAGCCACACCTATCATGTCACTGCCGCGCCAGCTGGATTTGTTTCCATTGCCCACAGTGAAAACTGCGCCTTCTGCGCGATGGCGAACGCTGAAAAGCGCATCTATGCCGTGCAGTTCCATCCGGAGGTCACCCACAGCGAGGAAGGCCAGACGGTGCTTGAAAACTTCCTGCGCAACATCTGCGGCTGCACGGGCGACTGGACGATGAGCGCCTTCATCGACCAGGCCGTCGAGTCGATCCGCGAGCAGGTCGGCCCTGACGGACGCGTTTTGCTGGGCTTGTCCGGCGGGGTGGATTCCTCCGTTGCGGCGGCGTTGATCTCGCGCGCCATCGGCAATCGCCTCACCTGTGTGTACGTTGACCACGGTTTCATGCGCAAAAATGAAACCGAATCCGTCCGGGAGGTTTTCACCCGTCAGTTCCCCGTCAATCTGGTCATTGTGGATGCACGGGAGCGTTTCCTGAAGCAGGTTGCCGGCGTATCCGATCCGGAAGCAAAGCGCAAAATCATCGGGAACGAATTTGTCTGCTGCTTTGCCGATGAGGCCAAGAAACTCGAGGGGGGCTCCTTCCTCGCCCAGGGAACCATCTATCCGGACGTCATTGAATCCGGCTCTGTCAAAGGCAGCGCGGTCATCAAATCCCACCACAACGTGGGCGGTTTGCCGGAGGACGTGAAGGCCAAGTTCACCGGCGGGCTGGTAGAGCCCATCCGCATGCTCTTTAAGGACGAGGTACGCAAGGTGGGCGAAGAGCTGGGCATGCCGCGCGACATGGTCTGGCGCCAGCCCTTCCCGGGCCCCGGCCTAGCGATCCGCATCATGGGCGAGATCACGCCTGACAAGCTTGAAACCGTCCGCGAGAGCGATGCCATCCTGCGGGAAGAAGTCGCCCTTGCGGGACTCGACCGCAGCATCAATCAGTATTTCACCGTGCTGACCAACACGCGCACGGTAGGCGTGATGGGAGACGAGCGCACCCATGATTTCGTTCTCGCCATCCGTGCCGTGACGACCGATGATTTCATGACCGTCGACTGGGCGCGCCTGCCCTACGATCTGCTGGCCAAGATCAGCGCCCGGATCGTCAATGAAGTTCCCCGGGTGAACCGCGTGGTATACGACATCACCACCAAGCCACCGGCAACCGTGGAGTGGGAATGACGCTCGAAACGGCGAAAACCCGCATGAATACAGGCTTTTTTGCCCGTCCATACTGCTCTTGA
>DVMG01000109.1 GCA_018715105.1 Candidatus Ventricola intestinavium | reverse complement strand
TGGACTTTACATTCATGACTTACAATTTATATTTGCTAAACTCTTTCCTTTTTCACGCACGCATTCTTCGAAATCTGTTTATTTAAAATAAACAATCAAGTCAGAATAGGCATATCTTTTACGCTTCATCCTCTTCATAAACCAGCAGATCCCCCGGCTGGCACGCAAGCGCTTTGCATATGGCGTTGAGCGTCTCCAGGCGCACGGCGCGCGCACGTCCGTTTTTGAGAATGGACAAGTTCGCCATGGTAATGCCCACGCGCTGGGAAAGCTCGGTTAGGCTCATCTTTCTGCGCGCGAGCATCACATCCAGATCCACACGAATCATCAAAACCCTCCCTCATATGGTCAGGTCGCTGTCCATCTGAAGCGCATGCGCGCGGCGCACGAGCAGGCACAGCGCGTGCGCCAGCAGCGCAACAAACCCGAACAGGAACGCGATCACAGCGATATAGATCGTCGGAAGGACCGTCTCGCCGATAAGCAGCCGCAGCGGCGGCAGCGCAAGAGCCAGGACAGCCGCGCACACGGCAAAGCAGCGGGCAATCCGCCGTATAGCCTGCTCATTGTTTTCCGTAAAGGCCGTCTCTCTCTTCAACCTCCCGCACATCCCAAAAAATGCCGTCAACGCCCCATAGCACATCACGCTGACCGTGAAGAGGACGGCAAAACCTATCCCACAGGCCATCAGCATGCGGACGGCATGATCCTCCAGGGCGATGGAGAGCCACGTCAGGCCAATCCATCCCAGCAGCAGCGCAAACAGCGTGCCCAGCACGCCGGCTATGAGGGTCGCCGCCTGCAACGCGGTGAACACCGCATCCGCTCCGCAGCGGCTCGTGGCGTTTCTTACCCCGGCATTTCCTCTTTCCTTCACGGGAATCACCTCCTGCCAGTATCTTACCACGCATTGCATCGTATGTCAATCATTTATTATCGAAATTCAATATAAATAAATCGAAATTCATTATTTTCAGGAATTCCTGCTTCCACACCCTGTGGGGCAGAACATCCGGATCTTTGGGAGAAAATGCTTCGGCATCTATTGACACCATGTCAGAACCATGCTAGAATAGCAATGCTGACACAGCGTCAGAACGGGAAGCCGGTTCAGGGCCGCAGGCCGCCCGCAAACGCGCAAAACCCGTCCGGCGCGACAGGTAAAGGAGGATTGGACATGGCAGCGAACGTTTATTTCACCCGGGAGATCACACCGGAAGCGGTTGTGAAGCTGTATCACGCTTTGGGCATCGAGCTGCCCGGCAAAGTGGCCGTGAAGGTGCACTCCGGCGAAAAGGGCAATCAGAACTTCCTCCGTCCCGAATTCTGGAAGCCCATGGTCGAAGAGGTACAGGGCACGATTGTGGAATGCAACACCGCCTACGGCGACGCGGCCGGCGGCGTGCGGGATCACACGGACGCCCATCGGAAACTTCTGGAGGAACACGGCTGGACGGCGTATTTTGATGTGGATCTGATGGACGCAGAAGGCCCGGATGTGGTCTGGCCCATTCCCAACGGGAAAATCCTGCGGGAAAACCATGTGGGGAAGAACATCGTCCAGTATGATTCCATGCTGGTGCTTGCCCACTTTAAGGGCCATCCCGCCGGCGGCTACGGCGGCGCTCTGAAACAGCTGGCCATCGGCTGCGCATCCCGCGCGGGGAAGGCGCTGATTCACTCGGCCGGCAAAACCGACGACCGCTTTAAGACATGGGAGCTGCATGCCGACAGCGAAGCATTCCCCGAAGCCATGGCGGATGCCGCTTCCAGCGTGATGGAACACTTCCGAGGAAAGATCGCTTTTATCAATGTGATGAAGAATCTTTCTGTGGACTGTGATTGCTGCGTTGTGGCTGAAGACCCCTGCATGAAGGATATCGGCATCCTCTCTTCGCTGGATCCGGTCGCCATCGATCAGGCCTGCATCGACCTGGTGCTCCGCTCCGACGATCCCGGCAAAGAGCATTTCATGGAGAGGGTGAACAGCCGTAACGGCATCCATACCATCGAGGCCGCCGCCGCGCTGGGCTATGGTTCCCGTCAATATCAGCTGGTCGAGCTGTAAAACAGGTGAAGGAGTGCATAGATATGCGCAAAAAAGCTTTGATCGCTTATTTTTCCGCCAGCGGCGTAACCGCCCGTGCGGCCAGAGAGATGGCCACTGCCACCGGCGCAGATCTGTATGAGATCCGCCCGCAGCAGCCTTACACCCACGCCGACCTGGACTGGACGGTGAAGACAAGCCGCAGCACCCTGGAGATGCAGGATCCCGCCTGCCGCCCCGCCATTGCCCTGCCGCTGCCCTCCATGGCAGAATATGACACCGTGTTGATCGGCTTCCCCATTTGGTGGTATGTGGAGCCGCGCATCGTGGATACATTCCTTGAAAGCTGTGACTTCACCGGCAAGACGCTGATTCCCTTTGCCACATCCGGCGGAAGCGGCATCGCAAACGCGGAAAAGAGCCTTCAGGCCCATTGCCCCGCCGCAAAGTGGGAAAAAGGGCGCCTCCTCAGCCCTTCCGGCGCGGCGGAGTGGGCCAGGCATGTCCTGCGGGATTGAGCAGGCCGGAAAGGAGACCGGTCATGCCGAAGGGTTCGGAAGAATTGACGAACGCGCGTAAGGAGGAAATCGTCAACGCCTGTGCCGCGCTGTATGCAACGATGAGCTTCAAAGAGATCACGATTCGGGATATTGGCGCAAAAACCTCTTTTACACGCACCTCCATCTATAACTACTTCCAGACAAAGGAAGAAATCTTCCTGGCCTTGCTCCAGCGGGAGCATGAAGCCTGGATCGCGGATCTGGATGCGATGACCCGGCAGCCTGAATCGCTGTCCGTCTCCGGGTTTGCCCGGGCTCTCGCCCATACATTGGAAAAGAGAGAATGCATGCTCAAGCTGATGTCCATGAACCTTTACGACATGGAGGGCAACAGCCGCATGGAAAACCTCGTGGCATTTAAAAAAACCTATGCCGGCGCGCTTGACGCCATCGCGCGCTGCCTGAAACGATTTTTCCCCGGCATGTCCGCGGGCGGCATCCAGGAGTTTCTCTACGTCTTTTTCCCTTTTCTGTTCGGCGTGTATCCATACACCACCGCCACGGAAAAGCAGAAGAAAGCCATGGAGCTGGCGGGAATAACGGTGTCCCGCCCTTCCATCGGCGGGCTTGTTCAATCCTTTGTCGCAAAGATGCTGGCCCCCGCTCGTGAGGGCACGTGAATCCGATGGTTCCCGCCGAAAAAAAAGGGGCATCTTTCCTGCTTTTTCTCGCTTTCCCCCGATGAAGTATAAGCCGCGGGGAGCGAAGGACTGAGTCCTTCGCTCCCCGCTTTCGTATTTCCGCCCGCCTCTCCGCTCCTGCGCCGGCATGTTAAAAACGTGCAGGCCCGTTCAGGAAGCCTGCACGCTCTGAAATGCACGCGATGCCGTTTTTAATACATTTCCTTGATTTCAATATCCTTGTAGCGCGGCATACCGGTTCCGGCCGGGATCAGCTTGCCGATGATGACATTCTCCTTCAGGCCGACGAGCGGATCCTCTTTGCCCTTTATGGCGGCTTCGGTCAGCACGCGCGTCGTCTCCTGGAAAGAGGCCGCGGAGAGGAAGGACTCCGTTGCCAGGGCGGCCTTTGTGATGCCCAGCAGGATGCGCTTGGCCACAGCCGGACGCCCGCCGCTGAGGATGGTGCGCTCGTTTTCCTTCTCAAAATGGAAGATATCCACCATGGAGCCGGGCAGCATGCTGGTATCGCCCGCATCCTCGATGCGAACCTTGCGCAGCATCTGGTGCACAATCACCTCGATGTGCTTATCGCCAATGCCAACGCCCTGCAGGCGGTAGACCATCAGCACTTCCTTGAGCAGATGCTCCTGCACGGCCTTGACGCCCAGGATACGCAGCAGGTCATGCGGATTGATCTGGCCCTCGGTCAGCTCGTCGCCCGCCGTTACGCGGTCGCCCTCTTTCACCTTCAGGCGGCTGCCATAGGCGATCGGATACGCCTTGATGGTGCCGTCGTCGCTGGTGATGAGCAGCTCGCGCTTTTTCTTGTTTTCTCCAAGCGAGATGGTGCCGGAGATTTCCGCCAGCATCGCCTCACGCTTGGGCCTGCGCGCTTCGAAAAGCTCCTCCACGCGGGGAAGGCCCTGCGTGATGTCCTTTTCCGATGCCACGCCGCCGGTGTGGAATGTGCGCATGGTCAGCTGCGTGCCCGGTTCACCGATGGCCTGCGCGGCCACAATGCCCACCGCTTCGCCCACGTTCACATATCCGCCATGGGCGAGATCCTGACCATAGCACTTGACGCACACGCCGGTCTCATTGCGGCAGGTCAGCACAGAGCGGATCTGCACGGCCTTGATGCCGCAGGCCACGATCTCGTTGCCCTTGTCATAGGAGATCATCTCGTTGCAGGGAACGATCACCTCGCCGGTCAGCGGGTTGACCACATCCTCCGCCGCGACACGCCCCACAATGCGGTCAATCAGCTTTTCAATCGGGTCACGTTCGGAACCGATGGCGGTCACAGTGATGCCGCGGATCTTTTCATGGCGGGAAGCAAAGCAGTCCACCTCGCGCACGATGACCTCCTGCGAGACATCGACCAGGCGGCGGGTGAGGTAGCCCGAGTCCGCCGTGCGCAGCGCGGTATCCGACAGAGCCTTGCGGCTTCCGTGAGAAGACTGGAAAAACTCCAACACGGACAGGCCCTCGCGGAAATTCGCCTTAACGGGCATCTCCAGCGGGCGTCCTGTCGGAGAGGCCATCATGCCGCGCATGCCGGCCAGCTGGGACACCTGGGAGATGGAGCCGCGCGCGCCGGAATCCGTCATCATCCGGATCGGGTTGAACTCATCCATGTGGTTCATGATCTTGCTCTTGACGTCATCCGTGGTCTTGCTCCACACGGCCACAACGCGGTTGTAGCGCTCCTCGTCGGTGAGCATGCCGCGCTTGAAGAGCTTCTCAATCTTGCGGACCTCGGCCTCCGCGTCGGCCAGGATCGGCGCCTTCTCCGGCGGCACGATGACATCCGCCACGGCCACGGTGACCGCGCCGATGGTGGAATACTTATAGCCCATGGCCTTGACGTTGTCAAGCACCTTCGCCGTCTCGGATACGCCGTGCGCGCGGAAGCACATGTCCACGATCTGGCCAAGCTCTTTTTTGCCGACCTTGGTGTCGATTTCCAGCGCAAACATGTCGTCCAGCGTGTTGCGCGGCTTAAAGCCCATGTCCTGGGGCACGTTGTCATTGAGGATCAGGCGGCCCAGGCTGGTTTCAATGCTGCGGCGATACGTTTTGCCCTGCCATTGGCGCGAAATGCGCACATGGATTTTCGCCTGGAGGTCGAGCTGACCGGTGAGATAGGCCATCATCGCCTCATCTTCATTGGCAAAGCGGCGGCCCTCCCCCTTCGCGCCGGGACGGATGCAGCTGAGATAGTAGCAGCCGATTACCATGTCCTGCGAAGGGGAAATGACCGGCTTGCCATCCTGCGGCTTGAGGATGTTGTTGGCACAGAGCATCAGGAAGCGGGCTTCCGCCTGCGCTTCCATGGAAAGCGGCACGTGAACCGCCATCTGGTCGCCGTCAAAGTCGGCGTTAAACGCGGTGCAGGCCAGCGGATGCAGCTTGATGGCCTTGCCCTCCACCAGAATCGGCTCAAACGCCTGAATGCCCAGGCGGTGCAGCGTCGGCGCGCGGTTCAGCAGCACGGGGTGCTCCTTGATCACGCTCTCCAGAATATCCCAGACGCGGGTTTCGCCGCGATCCACCATGCGCTTGGCGCTCTTGACATTGTGGACAATGCCCGTGTTGACCAGCCGCTCCATGACAAAGGGCTTAAACAGCTCCAGCGCCATGCCCTTGGGCAGGCCGCATTGATGCAGCTTGAGCTCCGGGCCGACCACGATGACCGAACGGCCGGAATAATCCACGCGCTTGCCCAGCAGGTTCTGGCGGAAGCGGCCCTGCTTGCCGCGCAGGAAATCGGACAGGGATTTGAGCGCGCGGTTGCCGGGGCCCGTCACCGGGCGGCCGCGGCGGCCATTGTCAATCAGCGCATCCACAGCCTCCTGCAGCATGCGCTTTTCATTGCGCACGATGATATCCGGCGCGCCAAGCTCCAGCAGGCGCTTTAAGCGGTTATTGCGGTTGATGACGCGGCGGTACAAATCGTTCAGATCGCTGGTGGCAAAGCGGCCGCCGTCCAGCTGCACCATGGGGCGCAGGTCGGGCGGCATCACCGGGATGACCTCCAGGATCATCCACTCCGGCTTGTTGCCGCTGGTGCGGAAGGCCTCCACCACCTCCAGGCGCTTGATGGCCTTAGCGCGCTTTTGTCCCTCCGTCTCGCGCTCGCGCTCCCGTTCGGTGAGCTCGGCGATTTCCGCGCGCAGCTGCTCGCTGAGCTTGTCAAGATCCAGTCGTTGCAGCAGTTCGCGCACGGCCTCGGCGCCCATGCCCACCCGCAGGGGGGCCTTGCCCATCTGCAGATCCGCCTGATAGCTCGGCGCGGAGATCTGCTGGCGGTACTCCGTTTCCGTCAGGATGGCGTTGGCACGCAGCGCCGTGCAGCCCGGATCCAGCACGATATAGGCCGCGAAATAGAGCACCTTCTCAAGCGCCCTGGGGGAAATATCCAGCAGCGTGCCCATGCGGCTGGGGATGCCCTTGAAATACCAGATATGGCTGACCGGAGCGGCCAGCTCGATGTGGCCCATGCGCTCACGGCGAACCTTGGCGCGGGTGACTTCCACGCCGCACTTGTCACAGATGATGCCCTTGTTGCGCACGCGCTTATATTTGCCGCAGTTGCACTCCCAGTCCTTGGTCGGGCCAAAGATGCGCTCGCAGTACAGGCCGTCGCGCTCCGGCTTCAGGGTGCGGTAGTTGATCGTTTCCGGCTTGTTCACCTCCCCATGAGACCAGGCCCGGATCTGCTCCGGGGAAGCCATGGAGATCTGGATGGAAGACAGGTTTGTCAGTTCCGACAAAGGGGTGCACTCCCTTCTCTACATCAAATCAGGCCGCCGCCGCGCCGGCAGCGCGGCGGGGCGTTGTTACGTTTTTATCCCGGCGTGCGGCCCGCGTGGGGTCACTTGTCGTCCAGGTCGTCCAGGGAGATATCCTCAAAGCTGGGCACATCGTCAAAGTCAAACACATCGTCGTCCCCGTCAAAGTCTTCTCCGGCGTCCTCTTCGCCCTCCAGAGCGTCGTCCTGCAGGGGCAGGCTTTCGTCCTCATCGGCCTCGGCGCGCTCAGCGCTCTGGCCGCGGTCATAATTGTCATCCTCGTCCTCGAGTTCCTTGATGACAATTTCGCTGTGATCGCTGTCGAGCACCTTGATATCCAGGCACAGGGATTCCAGCTCCTTGATGAGCACCTTGAAGCTCTCAGGCACCCCCGGCGCCGGGATATTCTTGCCCTTGACGATCGCCTCATAAGCCTTCACGCGGCCCACGATATCGTCGGATTTGACGGTGAGGATCTCCTGCAGGGTGTTGGCCGCGCCATACGCCTCCAACGCCCAGACTTCCATCTCGCCAAACCGCTGGCCGCCGAACTGCGCCTTGCCGCCCAACGGCTGCTGGGTCACCAGGCTGTACGGGCCGGTGGAACGGGCATGCATCTTGTCATCCACCAGATGATGCAGCTTGAGATAGTACATATAGCCGACGGTGACCGGGTTGTCAAACTGATCGCCCGTGCGCCCGTCGTAAAGGATCGTCTTGCCGTCCGTGCGTTTTCCGCCCTTTTCAAGCGCCCTCTGGATCTGCTCGAACGTCGCGCCGTCAAAGTCCGGCGTCGCCACATGCCAGCCGAGCGCCTTGGCGGCCATGCCCAGATGCACCTCCAGCACCTGGCCCAGATTCATGCGCGAGGGAACGCCCAGCGGGTTGAGCACGATTTGCAGCGGCGTGCCGTCCGGCAGGAAGGGCATGTCCTCCTGGCGCAGAATGCGGGAGACGACGCCCTTGTTGCCATGGCGGCCCGCCATCTTGTCGCCCACGGAGATCTTGCGCTTCTGGGCAATATACACCCGCACCATGCGGTTGACGCCGGGGCTGAGCTCCGCGTGATCCTTGCGGTCAAACACCTTGACATCCACAATGATGCCTTCCTCGCCGTGAGGCACCTTCAGGGACGTATCGCGCACTTCCCGCGCCTTCTCGCCGAAGATGGCGCGCAGCAGGCGCTCCTCCGCCGTCAGCTCGGTTTCGCCCTTCGGCGTGACCTTGCCCACCAGGATGTCGCCCGGATGCACCTCCGCGCCGATGCGGATGATGCCCTCGGCGTCCAGATCCTTGAGCGCATCGTCGCCGACATTGGGGAGGTCGCGGGTGATCTCCTCCGCGCCCAGCTTGGTATCGCGGGCCTCGCACTCGTATTTCTCCAGATGGATGGAGGTGAAGACATCGTTTTTGACCAGCTCTTCGCTGAGCAGCACGGCATCCTCGTAGTTGTAACCCTCCCACGTCATAAAGCCGATGAGCACATTGCGCCCCAGGCCGATCTCGCCATGATCCGTGGACGGACCATCCGCGATGACATCGCCCTTGCGCACCTTCTCGCCCGCGGAGACGATCGGTCTCTGGTTGATGCATGTGGACTGGTTGGAGCGGGCAAACTTGATGAGCTTGTAGGTATGGGTTTCGTGCAGCTCATCCTCAATGACGATGCTGTCCGCGGATACCTTCTTGACAAAGCCGTCCTCACGGGCCAGGACGCACACGCCGGAATCCCGCGCCGCCTTGTATTCGATGCCGGTGGCCACATAGGCCGCCTCCGGGCGCAGCAGCGGCACCGCCTGGCGCTGCATGTTCGAGCCCATCAGCGCGCGGTTGGCGTCGTCGTGGTCAAGGAAGGGGATCATCGCCGTCGCCACGGAAATCACCTGGCGCGGCGAGACGTCGATGTAATCGATGCGGCTGGGCTCCACGCTCTGCACGTCGGCACGCACGCGCGCCGTAACGCGGTCGTTGACGAACGTGCCGTCCGGATTGAGCGGCTCCTTGGCCTGGGCGATGTAGCAGCCGTCCTCTTCATCCGCGGCAAGGTATACAATCTCGTCAAGCACGCGCGGCTTGTCTCCGCTGTGGTCGATGAGCCTGTACGGCGCCTCGATAAACCCGTATTCATTGATGCGCGCATACGTCGCCAGCGAGCCGATCAGGCCGATGTTCGGTCCTTCAGGCGTCTCAATGGGGCAGATGCGGGCATAGTGCGAATAATGCACATCGCGCACCTCAAAGGACGCGCGGTCGCGGTTGAGTCCACCGGGGCCCAGGGCAGAGAGACGGCGCTTGTGCGTCAGCTCGGCCAGCGGGTTGGGCTGATCCATGAACTGGGAGAGCTGCGAAGAACCGAAAAACTCCTTGATCGCCGCGGAAACCGGGCGGATGTTGATCAGCTCCTGAGGCTTGACCTCGCTTTGATTCTGCACGCTCATGCGCTCACGCACCACGCGCTCCAGACGGGCCAGGCCAATGCGGATCTGGTTTTGCAGCAGCTCGCCCACCGAGCGCAGGCGGCGGTTGCCCAGGTGATCGATATCGTCGGTGGTGCCCACGCCGTAGGGCAGATTCAGCAGATAGCTGATGGAGGCCACAATGTCGTCAATGAGAATGTGCTTGGGCATCAATTCGGACACATTGTCGGCCAGCAGGCGGGTCTTGGCCTGCTCATCCATGTTTTCCTGCTGCGCCAGCTCAAGCAGCTGCTTGAGCGTGGGCAAATGCACCATTTCGTTGATGCCGGCCAGCTCAATGGTGCCCTCGTCAAGCCACGCCTTCGCGTCCACAAAGTTGTTGCCGATCACGCGGACAACCCGGTCCTCCAGACGCAGATACACGTCGTTGACGCCCGCATCCTGAATGCGCTTGGCCAGGGGATCGGTCTTGGCCGCGGGAATCCGCTCGCCCGCGTGGATGAGCACTTCGCCCGTCGAAGGATCCACCACATCCTGATCCACCACATGGCCGCGGATGCGCGCGGCGATCGCCAGCTTCTTATTGTATTTATAGCGGCCCACGCGCATCATGTCATAGCGCTTGGGATCAAAGAATGTGGAGCGAAGCAGCTTGTCGGCGGAATCCACCGTGCCGACCTCGCCGGGACGCAGGCGGCGGTAGATATCCATCAGGCCGCTTTCCACGCTCTTGACCTCCGTGCCGGAGCGCGTGCGGCGTGTGCCGTCGTCGCCGCCGTCACGCGCCATGGTCGCGTCCAGCTTTTCATCGTGGCCAAGAAGGTCGTAAATCTGCTCGTCGGTGCCATAGCCAAGCGCACGCAGCAGGCTCGTCACCGGCAGTTTGCGGGCGCGGTCCACGCGCACCCAGATCACGTCGTTTGAATCGATCTCATATTCAAGCCAGGCGCCGCGGCTGGGAATCACCTGGGTGTCAAACAGGTGCTTGCCCGCCTTGTCGATGCTCTCGCGGTAATAGACACCCGGGGAACGGACAAGCTGGCTGACGATGACGCGCTCGCCCCCGTTGATGATGAACGTGCCATGTTCCGTCATCAGCGGGAAATCGCCCATGAACACTTCGGATTCCTTGACCTCGCCGGTTTCGTTGTTCGTCAGGCGGACGAGCACCTTGAGCGCGGTCGCATAGGTCATGTCGCGTTCACGGCATTCCTCAAGCGTGTTCTTGGGCGTCTTATCAAGAGAGTAGTCGACAAATTCGAGTTTCAAGTTGCCGTTAAAATCGTAAATCGGCGAAACATCGTTCAATACCTCTCGAAGGTCCTCTTTGAGAAAGCGCTCGTATGAGTTTTTCTGAACTTCGATCAGGTCGGGCATCTCCACCACTTCATCGATGCTGGCAAAGCTCTTGCGAACTCTGTACTTGCCCATCTTTACATCGTGTACCCCGACGTAGT